>JBBITS010000020.1:5471-18100 GCA_037440665.1 Chloroflexota bacterium | reverse complement strand
CGCCCGGCTCGCCTAGTGTGTTGGTGACGGGCACGCGCACGTTGTCGTAGATGATCTCGCCGTGGTTACCGTGGGTCTCCCCCATGACGGGAACGGCCCTGACGATCTTGAAGCCGGGAGTGTCGGTGGGGACGATGATCTGGCTCATCCGCTTGTGGGCTGGGGCGTCGGGTTCGGTCACACACATCACGATGGCGAAGGCCGAGCCGTAGGCTCCCGATGTGAACCACTTGTGGCCGTTGATGACCCACTCGTCGCCGTCACGGACGGCGGTGCACTGGAGGCCGGTCGGGTCGGCGCCCGAGACCTCGGGCTCCGTCATCGAGAAGCACGAGCGGATGTCGCCGTTGACCAGGGGCTTGAGCCATCGCTCCTTCTGCTCGGGCGTGCCGAACTGCCAGAGAATCTCGGCGTTGCCCGAGTCGGGCGCCTGCGAGCCGAAGGCGCGGGGCGCGAACATGCTCCGGCCCAGAATCTCGTTCATGTAGACGTAGGGCAGAAAGCCGATGCCCATGCCGCCTGCCTCGGCGGGCAGGTGCGGCGCCCACATGCCCATCGCTTTGGTACGGGCCTGCAGGTCCTTCAGCAGCACCTGCGCCTCGGGGCCTCCCTGGAGGAAGAGCTGCTCGTTGGGGTAGACGTGCTCTTCCATGAACGCTTTGGTCCTGGCGCGCAGCTCTCTGATCTCCGGGGTCATGATGAAGGTCATATGTAGGTGCTCCTCGGCGCGGGCGTGGGCTTGTTGCCCGGCGCGAGAATCAGTCTACTTCGGCCCGGCGTCTCAGTGAAGATGCGCGCGCGCAACGCGCGGCTCCCGCGGTCGTCGCCGCGAGAGCCGCCTATGGCTGTTGGGAGCGGACAGCCGGGGGGTGAGCGCCGCTCTCACGGTTGCTAGTTAGCTTGCCGCCTCGCCGGATGCGCCTTGGGCGCGCGGCGCGCTCTGAAAGCCGGCGGTCTTGTGGGTGCCGTCGCAGAAGGGCTTGCCGCCCGAGTGTCCGCAGCGGCACAGAGCGACAGTCTCCTGCCTCTCGAACTCTTTTCCTTCCGCGTCGACGGCGGTGAACTGCCCCCGGACGATGACGGGGCCGTGGTCAAGGACGGTGATGGTGACCTCGGACAATGCTTCCTCCTCTGACGCAGGATAAAATAGTGTGCTGTACCAATAATTCCATACGCTGAGGCTTGTGTCAAGCGCCTGGGTGCTAGAGGAGGGCGCGCACGTGCCGGGCTATGGCCACCGAGGCGGTGAGACCCGGCGACTCCATCCCTCCGAGGTGGATGTAGCGGCGGTCCTCCCAGATGAGGAAGTCGGCCGGGGGCTCGCCGGGCCCCGAGAGTTTGGGCCGGTAGCCCACCTGGCCGGGAGCCAGGTCGTCGCGGTCGAGCCAGGGGAGGAATCGGCGGGCCGATTCGAGGAATGCGTCCCGCCGGGTGTCGTCGGCGCGGTAGTCCAGCGCCGTTCCGGACGCCAGCCACTCGGTGTCGGGGCCGAGGTGCGCGCCACTGTCGACGTCAACCGTGAGGTGGACGCCGAGGCCAGCGCGGTCGGGGTGGGGCAGGGGATAGACGAGGCGCCCCACGCGCCTGGCCTTTTCGGGTGTGACGATGTCGTAATACTGGCCCTTGTTGACCGTCTGACGCAGGCGCGGCGTGGTTTCGTCGCCGTCGATGGCGTAGCCGAGCGTCGCAGCGAGGGCGTCGGCGTGGAGGCCGGCGCTGTTCACGACGATCTCCGCCTGTATGGCAAAGGGCTCGCCATCGGGTCCACGCCCGCGCACGACGAAGCCGGTAGCGTCTCGCTCGATGGATTCGACCTCGTGGCGGAAGGCCAGCAGGGCGCCCGCCTCCTCAGCGGTCGACCGGTACGACGCCATGAGCCCCATCTGATCGATGACGCCAGAGGTGGGAGATAAGAGGCCGGCCACGGCTTGCACGTGGGGCTCCAGATCGCGGACTGCGTCTGCGCCCAGGAGTTCGAGGTCGGGCACACCATTCTCGCGGGCTGCGCTCTGGAGTCCCTCCAGGGATGGCAACTCGCTTTCCTCGACAGCGATGACAAGCTTGCCCGTGCGGCGCGCCCGCACGTTGTGGCGCTCGGCCCACGCGTACAGCAGCCGATTGCCCTCGACGCAGAGCGCCGTCTTCAACCAGTCGCGAGGGTAGTAGAGACCGGCGTGGACGATGCCGCTATTGTGGGAACTGGTTTCCAATCCAGGCCGGTCATGCCGTTCGAGGACGGCGACGGAGCGGTCATGCGCCAGTTCGACGGAGATGGCTAATCCGATAGCTCCTGCGCCTATGATGCAAACGTCGATTCCAGCCTGTTGCGTCGCAGACATATCTCAGGCGCTATCGTGACAGAGGGAACAGGCTTGATGATAGAGCTGGTTGTCTCGCCGGTGGACGCGATGGGCAGCAAGAAGACAGCGTCCTCTCGCTTCCCGCATTGCGGAAGAGAAAGGACGCTGTTCTCGATGCTTTCCGCCCGCTCTAGTGTGACCAGACCTCGTGCAGGGACGCGCGCCGCAGTTTGAAGTCGGTCTCCGGCATCTCGAACCCACGCGAGCGGATCTTCTTGAGGGCCTTCAGCGCCGCCTGCTGTTCCGGCTTCGTCAGCACGTCGAACAGCACCTTGTTGAGGTCCCGCGCCTGCGTGAGCACTTTGTCGACGATCTCAGCGCCCTTCTTCGTCAGTTGCAGGCCGATGGCCCTGCGGTCGTTTGGATCGGGAACGCGCTCGATCCATCCCTTGGACTCGATCCGGTGCAGGATTCCGGTGATCGACTGCGTCTCCTGGAACAGCAGCAGCGCGATGAGGCTCGGCTTGACGGGCTGGCGTTCCTTTACGATGACGAGGACGCGCGCCTGTGACACCGAGATCTCGAGGGAGTAGAGACGCCGCTCCAGCAGCTTGTTGGCCATCCAATACAGTTCGTTGACTAGCGTCCAAACTGGCGTAGCGGGGTAAAGCTCTGACGAAAGCATTCAGTCCTCCTCTAGGGTCACTGGATTTACTAAAGCTACCACAGAGCTTGCGCTTCCGAAAGGTGTTTTCGTCCTGTAATGCTTTTGAAATGCGTTTCCAATTGACGGATTATACCACTGATGCAGGCCTAGGGACACTATGTCTGACCCAGATCTGCCCTCAGGCCACCTTTCAGGATACGATGGAGACGCCGGACCAGGAGCGCCTCCCTCTCGCTCCTCCCGGCGCGGCAGGAGGTCTGTAAGGAGCATCCGATGAACGTTCCCTCTCTCGACTCCTTCGGAAGCCGCGCAACGCTCCGGTCAGGAGGCATATCGTATCACGTCTGGCTCCTGAATGCTCTAGAACGCGCCGGTGCCGGGCACGTCAGCCGCCTGCCGTTCTCGCTGCGGGTGCTCCTCGAAAACCTCCTGCGCCGCGAGGACGGGCGCTCCGTCACCGCCGACGACATCCACGCTGTCGCCTCGTGGACTCCGGGTGAAACAACGGAGCGCGAGATCGCGTTCATGCCCGCGCGCGTCTTGCTGCAGGATTTCACCGGCGTGCCTGCGGTCGTCGACCTGGCTGTGATGCGCGACGCCATGCGCGAGCTGGGCGGCGACCCGAAGCGGATCAACCCGCTGGCGCCCGCCGATCTCGTCATCGACCACTCGGTGCAAGTCGATGCGTTTGGTTCGCGCGACGCGTTCGCGATCAACGCGCGCCTGGAGATGGAGCGCAACCGCGAGCGCTACGCGCTGCTGCGCTGGGCGCAGGGCGCCTTCAACGGCTTCCGCGTCGTCCCGCCCGACACCGGCATCGTGCACCAGGTAAACCTCGAACACCTGGCGACCGTGGTGTTCACGAAGGTGGCCAACGGCGCGGCCGAGGCCTATCCCGACACGCTGGTGGGAACCGACTCGCACACCGTCATGATCAACGGCCTGGGCGTGCTAGGTTGGGGCGTCGGCGGCATAGAGGCCGAGGCGGCGATGCTGGGCCAGCCCATCTCGATGCTGATCCCCGATGTTGTCGGCTTCAAGCTGACGGGCCGCCTGCCCGAAGGCGCCACGGCCACCGACCTCGTCCTCGTCGTCACGCAGATGCTCCGCCAGAAGGGCGTGGTCGGCAAGTTCGTCGAATTCTTCGGCGATGGCATCTCTGGTCTGCCCCTTGCCACGCGCGCGACAGTCGCGAACATGGCGCCGGAGTACGGCGCGACCTGCGGCTTCTTCCCGGTCGACGCCGAGACACTGAACTACCTGCGCCTCACGGGCCGCGACGACATGCTGATTCGGCTCGTCGAGACGTACTGCCGGGAACAGGGTCTCTTTCACGAACCTGGCGCTCCCGCCCCTCTGTTCTCAGACGTCTTGGAACTGGACCTGAGCGCCGTCGAGCCTAGCCTGGCCGGACCGAGGCGCCCGCAGGACCGCGTGCCGCTATCGGAAGTGAAAGGCTCGTTTCGCGCGGCCTTGCCGTCGCTGGTTCCGGAAGGGGCGGCCATCGACAAGCGCGTGTCCGTCACGCTGGACGGCGAGACACACGAACTGGCCCACGGTTCGGTGGTCATCGCCGCCATTACGAGTTGCACCAACACCTCGAATCCGGAGGTGATGATTGGCGCCGGTCTTCTGGCGAAGAAGGCGGTCGAACGCGGTCTCGAACGCAAGCCCTGGGTCAAGACCAGCCTGGCGCCAGGCTCGCGCGTCGTTACCGACTACCTGAACGAAGCCGGCCTGACGCCATATCTGGAGCGGCTAGGCTTCTACCTTGTCGGATACGGTTGCACGACGTGCATAGGCAATTCCGGCCCTTTGCCGGACGAAGTGGCGAGAGCCGTAGAGGAGAAGAAGCTGGTGGTGGCCGCCGTTCTCTCCGGCAACCGCAATTTCGAGGGACGCGTCAACCCGCTGGCGCGAGCGAACTACCTGGCCTCGCCGCCGCTGGTCGTCGCCTACGCCCTGGCCGGGAGGGTGGACGTCGACCTGGCCAGCGAGCCCCTGGGGACGGACGGCCGCGGCAATCCCGTTTACCTGCGCGACGTGTGGCCCTCGCAGGCGGAGGTGCAGCAGGCGCTTCAGTCGATCCGGGCGGAGATGTTCCGCCGTCAGTACGCCTCGGTGTTCGAGGGAACGGACGAGTGGAAGGCGCTGGACGCGCCTGTTGGAGACCACTTCGCGTGGGGCCCGGACTCGACCTACGTCCGCAAGCCGCCGTTCTTCGACGGCCTGCGGCTCGAACCGGAGCCGCCGGGCGACATCGTTGGCGCGCGCGCGCTGGTCGTGGCCGGCGACTCGGTGACTACCGACCACATCTCGCCGGCCGGGTCCATCGCCAAGGACAGCCCGGCGGGCTGGTACCTGATCTCGCTCGGCGTTGAGCCACGGGACTTCAACTCGTACGGCGCTCGGCGCGGCAACCACGAGGTGATGATGCGGGGGACGTTCGCCAACGTCCGCCTCCGCAACCAGCTCGCGCCCGGAACCGAGGGGGGGTGGACGCAACACCTGCCGGACGGCGAGCAGCTTTCCATCTACGACGCCGCGGTGCGCTATCGGGAGGAGGGCACGCCGCTTATCGTCATCGCCGGTAAGGAATACGGATCGGGGTCGTCGCGCGACTGGGCGGCCAAGGGACCGGCGCTGCTGGGCGTGCGGGCGGCCATCGCCGAGAGCTTCGAGCGCATCCATCGCAGCAACCTCATCGGCATGGGCGTGCTGCCGCTGCAGTTCGAGGCGGGCGAGAACCTCGCGTCGTTGGGGCTGACCGGGAGCGAGCGGTTCGACATCGCTGGCATCGCTGAGGGCGTGCGTCCCGGCAAGAAGCTGACGGTCCGGGCGATGTCGGACGACGGCCGCGAGGCGTCGTTCACAGTCACAGCGCGCCTGGACACGCCGGTGGAGGTGGAGTACTACCACCACGGCGGCATCCTGCCCTACGTTCTGCGCCAGCTCGTGCGAGGGTAGGGATGACTCCGTAAGGGGAACCCGGCTTGCCCGGCAGGCGTTAATACGTAGAATGGGTGGCTGGGCTGAACAAGAGCGGCCCAGTCCGGTGGCGGGGGACAGGAGGCTCTGGCCGATGAACCTGAAGGAACTCTGGAATCGGGCGCTGCAGCTTAGCCCAACCGCAAAGCTGGGGGCTGGCCTGGGCGCGGTTCTCGTGGTGGCCGTCGTCGGCGCCGGACTGGCCTTCGCCTTCGGCGCGTTTGGCGGCTCGTCCGGAGGCGACGACGATCGGCAAGCGGCTGGCGGTGGAACGCCGACGAAGTCGCCCTCCGCGGTGGCCACCAACACCGCGCCGGCGCGGCCCAGCGTGACGCCCGCGGCCGTCTCGGCCGGCCTCGTGACGCCGCTGGCGGACAACGGGCCAGAGCCAACCCTGACCGAAGAGGACCTGGCCAACCGGGGGCCCACCACAACCGTGGCGGCGGGACCCTTCGGGGGCACGCGCCTGGTCATCCCGAGGGCAGGCATCGACGCGCCGTTCACCATCCGCACCGTCGGGTCCGATGGCGTCATGGGCAACCCCCAGGGGCCGACTGACGTCGCCTGGTACGACTTCTCCGGCAAGTCCAACGCCCTGGGCGGCGCTCCGGGCCTTGGCGGGAACGCCATCATCTCAGGCCACGTGGACTACGTGAACTACGGCCCGGCAGTCTTCTGGAACATCCGCAACCTGGTGCCGGGCGACGAGGTCCAGATCGTTCTCGACGACGGGTCGGTGGCCAGGTACATCGTAGAGTGGAACCGGACGGTCGATGGGAACTCGGCCGACTGGGCCTCGATAGTGGCGGCCACGGCTCAGGAGTCGCTGACGCTCATCACCTGCACGGGCCAGTTCGATACGAGCACGCGTTCCTACGACATGCGGCAGATCGTCTGGGCGGTCCGGGTGAGCTAGGCGGCTGCCGGACCTGCTCCGGCATAATCTCGATTTTCACAATCAAAAATGTGACAAAAGGCCCGCCACAGGCGGGCCTGCCTGTGGTAGGTTCGGCGGCATCCGGGGACAGGCAGGGTTGCTGGCCTTCCACCCGGTTCACAAACCATCCACAGGAGGCAGGCCATGGTAACGGCTACCGATGTGTTCACCGAGTTCCGGGAGGATCACCGCAAGGTCCGCGACACACTCTTCGCCCTGAAGGCGGCCTTCGAGGCGAAAGACCCGGCCAGAGCCGGCGAGGTGCTGGGCAGCCTGAATGTGCTGACCGGTCCGCATTTCCGGTATGAAGAAGAATCGCTGTACCCGGCGCTCAAGCCTATCCTGGGGCGCTACGTCGACCGGATGATCGAAGACCACGATGGCGCCATCGCGCTGGCGAAGCAACTCGTGCAGATCGTCGGCAAGGATTCGTTCAGCAGCGAAGACGTGAAGACCGGCGTGGACGCAGTGCAGGCGATCCTGCCGCACGTCAGCGACTGCGACGGCCTGCTGATCTTCGTCGAGACGTTCGACAGGCCGGCGCTCAATCGGATCAACACCAACATCGATGAGTGCCGGGCCGCTGGCCTGCCGCTCCTCGACTGGGCCGACACCGTCCGCAAGTAGAGGCGCCTAGCCGAACCGCAGTTCTATCATCTCGACAGGCGTGCCGTCATCTGCGGCCCCGGCGGCGTCGACGTGGACGTCGCGGCCGTCGATAGTCACCTGCCACGGGGAGAAGCGGCCGTCGAGGAGCAGCGCCCGGGCGTGGGCGGCGCCGGGCCGCGACCGCCGCAGCGTCACGCGCCCGGTCTCGAACGGCACGATGCCGACGGCCGGCGCGGTCGCCAGGCTGGCGTCGGTCAGGGAGGCGATGGCTACGCGGCACGTGGCCTCGGCGATTCCGGGCGCGAGTGCCACTCCCGTGTCGCCGGGCCGCAGAACCGCGACCACGGTCTGGCCATCCTCGATGCGCGCCCAGGAGCGCGCCCTGGGGCCGTTCACGGCATCGAACAGGTCCGCGTCGAAGATCTGCACCGTGTAGTAGGGGTTCCGGCGGGCGATCCGGGCCACGCCGTTGTAGCGGGCGATGAGATCAGGCGAGGGCTTCTCTCCGTACTCGTCGCCGTGGAGTGGTGCGATGACGCCTGGCGTGCCGATGATTGCCGTGTCCAGCCAGATTTCGGCGGCGGACCGCCAGTCGTACCCCGTGGACCCGTAGGGGACCATGCCGAACGCTCCGCACCAGGTCGAAAGCAGCGCGCGCTTCGCGAAGCCGTCGTCATACCGCCCCCGCGACATCCACAGATCGTCCATCCCGCACTGGTCGATGAGACCGTTGAACAGCGGCGTGACGCAGTAGTAGAGGATCGCCACGCGGCGGTCTGCCTCTTTGATGGCGCCTGCGATGATCTCGAGGAACCGCTGAAACAGGAGCTCGCCGCCATGCTTGGGATCGTGGGGACCCGCGACGTCGGGCGGCGGGATCTCGTAACCGAAGTCGATCTTGACCATCGCCGGCCGGTAGCGCTCGACGAGCCGGCGCGCCCGTCCCGCGAGATAGGCGGCGGCCTTCGTGTTGGTAGGGTCGAAGACGTACCAGGAGCGGTTACCCTGCTTGCAGACGTACGGCGCTCCGTCGGGACGCACGAGGACGGCTTCTTCGGTGAGCCCGATGGCGCGATAGTCCTCGCAGCGGGGGAACGCCGTCCACAGACCGATTTCGCAGCCATTGGACCTGATGCGGTCCAACGCCTCGTCGAACGAGGGAAAGCGCTCCTCGTCGTGCGCCAGTGAGCCGTAGACCCTTTCCCACTTGTCGTCTATGACGAAGAGGCGGGAGCGTAAACCTGACGCCCTGAAGTCGTCGCCCATGGCGCGCAGGTGGGCCTCGTTCAGCAGGTGCAGGATGCAGCGCCGTGAAGCCTGATCGCCCCAGGTGTCGTACTGCGCCCAGAACGCTGTTTCCGGAACGCTCTCAGGAGAGCGCTTGGGCGCATAGCCTTCCGACGCGAGAGCGGCGAAGTAGGCGAGGCCTGCCTGGTACCAGTCGGGCGCGACGGCGACGACCAGCGGGAAGCCGAAGCGCTGCGTAGACGGCCCCCGCCGGTGGCCCCACAGATCGCCCCGGAAGTTGATCTCGTAGGAGAACGCGCCGCGGCTCACCCGAGCCGTGACGCTGCCGTCGGGAATCGCCCCAAGGCCGATGCAGGCCGCTCCCGACACCGGCTCGCCTCCGGGCTCGGTGTTGTAGCAGGAGACCAGATAGTGGGGCAGCGCCCATTGTTGATGGTACGTGCCGGCGTCCATTCCGAAGCAGCCGATGGAGAACCGCGTATCGTCGGCGCTCTCCGTCGGGAAAATGGCCTGCTCGGGATCCTGGCGTCCGCCGGGAATAACGCAGGCGCTGGCCCTCGCGGCCGGGCAGACGGCGTCGTTGTCCCACCGGGCGAAGTGACTCAGGGCGACGATGGCCTCGCCGCCCCAGGGTTGGTACTCGATGCGTTCGATTACGAAGTGCGCCGGCTCGAAGCGGACGGCTATGTGGAGCGCGCCGCCGCCGTTGACGCCCTTGTACCGGACGCGGAAGCGGTTGCCGTCCAATCGTACCTCCGCGAGCGCGCCGGGGCCGGGTGAGCCTGCGCCGCCGGTGGTGATGATGGGCTGCAGCGGGTATGAGACGATGAGGCGCCTGTCGTTGCCCCGCAGTTCGGCAGTGCCGGACGATGAGGACCAGCGCCATACGTAGGCGCTGGCCTCCACTTCTATGCCATCGGCCGTCCGTCGCGGCTTCACGCTGGCATCTAACATCAGCATGCCGGGAAAAGAAAGACGCGCTGGCGGCAGGAGAGGGTCAGGCAGCCGTGTCGTTCTGTAGCGCCTCTCGCGCCGCGCTGGCGAGCTGCCCCGGCTCGCCCGGCGACGCCTCGACACCGGCGCTGACAAATACGTATGTGACGCGGGCCACCGGCCGCCCGGTCGCGGCCTCCAGACCGAGGACGTACAGGCCCGCCTGAAGCTCGTACTCCCGCATACGATCCGGGACCCTGGCCTTGGGGATGTCGTCTGTCTTCCAGTCGACGATCTCGAGGCCGTCCGGTGTTTCGATGACCATGTCCACGAAGCCCTCGACGACGGTGTCGCCTTCGGCCATGGCGAAGGGGACTTCGCGAAGCGCCCGGCGGGCGGAGCGCGCGCGCTGCGCCGCGTCAGATTCCAGCGCCCGCCGGACGAGGCGGGCGACGTCGCCCGCGCGGTGGGGGATGGCCTCGGCGACGGCCTGGGCCCGGGCGAATGCCTCGATGGCGGCCGCGTCCGCGTCAAGCGGCACGCTCTGGATGGCGGCGTGGACGGCCCGTCCGAGGTGGGTGCCGCCCCGTCCGCGCGCCCAGGGTTCCGCCTCGTCTCCATCGCCGGCTTCTGCCTCGCCCTGCCGGTCGCGGCCAAGCGCGGTAGCGCTGGTGTACCGCTGGCGCGCGGCCTGCTTCACCAGCTCGGCGCGCGTCTCGTCGAACTCTGCGATGGAGGATTGTCGCGGAGCGTCAACCTGCAGGCCGGCGAACGGAGCCGCAGGCGGCGCGGTGATGGGCGTAAGCTCCGGTCGCTGTTCGACTCCGTCGGCGGCTCCGGCGGCGAAGAGGCGCTCGGCGCCGCTCTCCTTCGCGCGCTGTGTGCGGTAGAGCGACACGAGCAGGTGGTCGCGGGCCCGGGTAGCGGCCACGTAGAGGAGGCGCGCCTGCTCGGCCCTTGCGTGATCCCGTTCGGTTGAGTGGACGGCGTCGACGTCACCCAGCTCGAACCGCCCGTTGTTCGACTTCGATCCTGCGACGACGGCCATCTCGCCGGTCGTCCGGTCGAGCGTGAACGCCGGCAGGTTGCGTTTCGGCTCCGATCCGATGCCCGCGAGGACGACGATGGGGAACTCAAGGCCCTTGGCGCCGTGGATGGTGAGGATGCGCACGGCGTCCTCATCGTCGTCCAGCCCGGCCCCCTCGTGGTCTCGGAACCTCCCGCGAGCGCAACGCTCCAGCCACGACACGAACGCGCGCAGGCTTTCGGGACCGGCGTTATCGAACTTCCGCGCTTGTTCGACTACGTAACGCATGCGGCGAAAGCCATCGCGGCTGTCCCGGTCCAGGACGGCCACCTCGGACAGGCCGCGCTCGGCGACGAAGCGCTCGACGAGCGACGCGAGGGAGCGCCGCCGCCGTTCGGCGTGGTAGCGCGCGAGTACGCGCAGGGCTTCAGCCACGGGGCCATCGCGTGTTTCGATGTCCGCCCGCAGGTAATCGAATCGGCCACCTTCGGACTTGTAGGTTGCGATCTCCACGTCCGAACAGGCGAAGGCGGGGCTGCGCAGCGCCGCCACGATCGCCACCTCGTCCGCCGGATCGTCGATGGCCGCCAGGCAGTTGATGAGGTCGCGGACGTCCTGCGTCTGCAGGACGAGGCTGCCCCCTTCCACTCGGAAGGGCACGCCGGCGCTTTCCAGGGCGCGCTCCAGCGCCGGGAGGCTGTTGCGAGTTGGGATAAGGATCGCGATGTCGCGGAACCGCGCCTTGCGGATCGTTCCGTCGCGGTCCTGGACCTGCCATCCTTCGAGAATGGCGGCCAGGCAATGCGCCGCCACCTGCTCAGCTTCAATCCGCCGCATGGCCGGGGCTCTCTCGCCCTCTATCAAGGTTCCGAACCAGGCGACGCCGGGGCCGGCCAGACTGGCGTCTCGAGCCGAACGGATGGCGTGATACGGCGGTTGGACCGCCGGCGCGCTCCCATCGCCGATGAGCTCGGCGAACACCCGGTTCACCCAGTCGATGATGACTGGCCGTGTGCGAGTCGTGGCCTGCAAGGGCGGTAGAACACTCCCTTGCTCGCGCACCAGTTTGTGGGTCGATGCGTAGATCGCCATGTCTGCCCGCCGGAATCGGTAGATCGACTGCTTGGGGTCGCCCACGACGAAGAGCCGCCCCGGCTCCAGCACGCCGGTCGCGGGGTCCGTCGCGAACGACAGCGCAATGTCGGCCTGCAGCGGGTCGGTATCCTGGAACTCGTCGATGAGGATGGTGTCGTAGCGGCGGCGGAGCGAGTTCACGGCCTCCGGTTGGGTTTGCAGGAGGTCGCGCGTCTTAAGGATGAGGTCGTCGAATGTCAACTCGCCCTCGCGGCCGCGCGACTCGGCGTCCTCCACCACGAAGCGGACGATGAAGGGCAGAAGATCGGCCAGGGCTTCAGTACGCAAGGCCTCGAGCGTAACCTTCAACTCTTCCTGCGCGCGGTGGATCGCGTGGCGCGCCCTGTCGATGGTCTCGCGGTCGCCCCAGTTCGGCTGCTGGCCGACTCTTGTAACCCTCCCCAGGACTGTGTGAAGGCGGGCGGCGAGAAGCGGTTCGCGTCCGCCTCCCGGCGACGCGGATTCGCCATGCAGCAGTCTCAGGAAGTCCATCATTCGCTCGACGCGCTCCACAAGTTCGTCGCCCGCCGGGACGCGATCCAGCGGCAGGTCTTCGAGTTCCGCCAGAAACCCGCCGATGTCGGGCCACGCCGCCGGCGGGGGCCTCAGTGGCTGGCGACTTAGAGCCCATGCGATGTCGGGGCGAGACGCCAGTTCTCTGGCCAGAGACCGCAGGTCGGCCGTCGTCAGGCCCAGCCCCAGGGCGCGGTCGATCGCCGCCACGGCCGCGGCGTCGCCGGAGAGTTGTTCGAGGTAGACACGCCAGCGCTCCTGCAGTCGGCGCTC
>JBBITS010000020.1:352-5439 GCA_037440665.1 Chloroflexota bacterium | reverse complement strand
GAAGCCGGGGTCGGCGCGGGCTTCCGCCGCGAACGACCGCAGCAGCGCCTGCCCGAAGGAGTGGATCGTCGATATCTGGGCGCGGTCGAGGGAGCGGAGCGCCTCGGCGGCGACGGCAGCCCGCTCGGGATTGGAGGCGAGCGCTGCTTCGAGGCCGGAGCGGATGCGATCGCGGAGTTCCGCTGCCGCCTTCTCCGTGAACGTGATGGCGACGATGCGCTCGATGGGCCGTCCGGCGAGTACCAGGGCTACCACCCGCTCGACCATCGCGCGTGTCTTGCCCGTGCCCGCGCCGGCCTCGACGAGCTGCGTTTCGTCCAGCCGCTCGCGGATTTGCGTGCGAACGGAATCGTCCATCGTCACGGCGTCGGTGATGTCCGCGGTCACGGCTCTGTCTCCTCACGAGCCACGCGGCCGACGGCGAACCACGGTCCGAGCCTCGGGTCGCCCTCTTTGGCCTCCAGGTTGTCAGCGCGCCGGCGCGGGCATACGCGGTCGAAGTCGCAGAACTTGCAGTTCTTGAACGTGGGGCCGTCCTCGTTGCCGGGGACGGCGGGGAACGCGCCGGCGCGGATGCCGGCGGTGATCGCTTGGACGGTTTGCTCGAAGCGCTCCTCGCGTTCGGGAGTGGGGACGTACAGCCTGCGGGCGAAGCCCCCTTTGCGCGTGATGAACCAGTACATGGCCCGCGTCTCCGCGGCATCCTCCACAGCCCTGACGTACACGGGAAGCTGGAGCTTCGCGCCGCCGCCGAACGGATCGTCGCCGTCCGGGTCGGGGTAGCCGAAGGTCCCGCCGCTCTTGTAGTCGATGACCCAGGCGACGGCGCCGTCTGGTGTGCGGTCGATGCGGTCTATGTAGCCCCGGAACGCCACGCCCGCGATCTCGACGCCGGTCATCGCGTGCTCGAACGCGAAGGGCACGGCGCCTGTCTCGCGACGGAACGCGGTGTCGGCCTCGAGGAAGGCTTCGAGGTCAGCGCGGATGGCGCGGGTCTCGTGGTTGGCGTAGACGTCGAGGCCGGTCAGGCCGCGCCGCGCCGCGTCGTCGATCGCTTCGTCTGTGATCTCGAGGAGACGGCGGCGGTCGTCGCCGTTCCATGGCTCGCCAGGCGCTGGTCGCCCGCGGGCCTGCTGCTCACGGAAGAAGCGGTCGAGGACGCTATGGATCAGCGTGCCCCGCGCCTTCGGCTCGATCAACTCGCGCTCCTCCGGTTCGTCCACGACGTTGAGCTTCCAGAGGGAGCGGCAGAGGTAGCGGAAGCCGCAGTCGCCGTAGTTCTCGAGCGAGGTTGGTGACACGGAGCCCTGCAAGTCCAACCACTGATCGTCGGCGAGGGCCATCAGATTGCCGTCCCACTCGGTGAACCGGTCGCTGCGCCGGGCGCGCAGCATGGCGACGGCCCGCGCGCGGGGGTGATCCCGTGGAGCCTGACGGCGCGACGCGCGCAGGCGAATTGCATCGCGCAGCCCGAATTCTGCGTGGTCGACCGTAGGGCCTGTCAGCATCGTGGCGAGGGGCGATGAGCCCCGGCGCAGCCAGTCGCTCGCTCGGGCGCTGCTGCGCAGGTCCGAGGCGGTCCGGATCGACGGGTCGCGTCGCGCCGCCGCCTCGACCATCAGGTGCGAGGGGTAGTACTCGCGGGCGCCGCCGGGCTGGTACACGGGAGATGTCCAGACGAGCGTCTCGCTGGCGGTCGCAATGGCGCGGCGAGCCGCTTCTATGGCGCGCTCAACCCGGAGGGGCGCGTCTTCGACGTACGGAAACGCCTCGCGAAGACGCGACCAGGCGCGGTCCTCGACCAGCGGCTCAGGGCCCGGCCCGGCAGGGAACGAACCCTCGTAGGCGCCGCAGAGGATGACTCTGCGGAAGCGCAGGCCAGGCGCGCTTCTGTGATCGGCGATGACGACGCCCTCTCCGACCTTGCGTTCCCGAAGTGACACGGCCTCGAGGTTCGCGCGAAGCATGCGCTCGAAGGTCCCGATGTCGAAAGTCCCGCTTACGGCGTCGATGGTCCCCAGCCGCTCGATCTCCTGCCGGGCCCGATCGAGGCCCTCGGCCTGGGAGTCGAGGTAGCTGTCCACGATGCTGAGGAACGCTTCGATGAATTTGCCGGCGGGCATGGGATGGGCGATGGCCTGCATCGCCTCTACCAGCGCCTCGACGACGTCGCGGAGGCGCGCGGCCTGGTCGCGCTGGTATTCCAGGGCGCGCTGGCGGCGTTCGGCGTCGTTGCCGGCCCAGGGTTTCGCCAAATCGGCGTCGCAGTCCGCGATGAGCGCGGAGAGCGCGCGCGACCAGCGTCCGGCGCCGCGCGTTACGCCTGCGTCGCGCGAGACGCGGTCCCAGGCCGCGGTCATGGCGTGGATGGGCCCATCCTTGGATGGCAGTCTGTCCCTCAGAGGCGCCACGGCAAGGAAGTCCATCACGGTGCCGCGCGCAAAGTCGCGTTCGGTAAGCAGGGCCAGTGCGAGGACGCCGCGTCCCGCCGGCGTCTTGGCGAGCGACAGGCCGGGAAGCGACACAGCGGGCACGGCCGCCAGTTCGAATGCCTCCCTGAGCAGCTGGCCGTACGTCTCGTCGGCCCCGTGCAGCACGGCGATCTCGTGTAGAGGGACACCGCCCTCCAATGCCCGCAACGCCTCGCGCACGGCTTCGCGCGCCTCGGTGGCCGGGTCGGGCGCGAGGACGAAGCGTTCCTCGGCGGCGGGCGGCGGATCCGTCAACTCGATGTACGAGGGAACGGCGCTGCGCAGCGTGTCGAAGAACCGGGCCGACGCCGCTGTAAGCGCCCCCGGCGGGAGAACGTAGATGCTGCCGAGGTCGGCTAGAGCGCCCGCGCGCCCGGCGAGGATTGCGTCCGTCGCGGCGTCCAGCAGGTCCTCTTCGTCGTAGAAGGCCGATGTCCTGTCCCGGAACCGGCCGTAGAGACGGACGACCTCGCGAAGATGACCCGACAGGAGTTCCGGAGGGACCTCGCCGGCGTTGCGGACGCCGCCGCGCCGCAGGCGCCGGAAGAGTTGGCGCAGTACGCGCCCGTACCCTGGGAGGTCGCGAACGCCGGCGAGAACGCCTTCGGACTCGCGCGCGACCTCTTCGGCCACGTAATCGCCGATGGGGCGGGCCAGAGGCGATCGCCCCTTGGCCGCGAGATGCCCGGCGCCGATGAGTTCAGCTAGGCGGGGCGCCGTCTCGAACCGTACGGCGGCGAAGGACGCGATTTCCGCCAGCCGCCGCCTCAAGTGAATCGCCGCCAGGTGCGACGGCGCGATGACCGTGACGGGTGCTAGGGGATCGGCCTTGCGACCGGTAGCGATCTGGGCCAGCGCTTCGAAGACGTCAGGCATGGCGGCCTCCGCCGTAGCGGGAGGCCGCGCGGCGGGCGCCGTCGGCGACCTGCTCTCGCAGGTCGGGCGGCTCCAGCACTTCCACGGCATCGCCCCACGACCTGATCCAGGGCAGAATCTCCATCGTCGAGCCCAGCGTGACCTCGAAGCGCAGCCCGCCTTCCGCCTCTTTGCGGACGCTCTGACTGGGGTGCCACTCTGATTCCTGCACGCGGCTTGCCACGCTTGCGTCAAAGCGGAGGACGACCTTCACCTGGTCGGCGTTACCCTGTTTGAAGGCGATGCCCCAAGCGTTCCGTAGCAGGGCGTCGGGCGTCATGCCCGCCGGTATCTCGTAGACCTCGGGCAGGACCTGGGCCGTGCGCACGCGCTCGACCTTGAACACGCGGATGTCGTCGTGCGTACGCGATCGGGCGATGAGATAGGTCGCGAAGCCAGTGTGCAGCGGTTCGAGGAAGTAGGGCTCGACCACGATGGGCTTGGGGCGGTCGCTGTGGGCCGACTGGTACGACAGCCTGAGAACCCGGCGGTTGGCCCAGGCGTAGGTGATGGTCTGGAGAATCTCGTTGTAGCGGGAGTTGACCTTCCGGCGTTCGAGCTGGGCGGCCCCCGCGTCGACGAACTCGGCGACGGGCTCCGGCATGGACGCGGCGAGCTTCTTCAGAGCGCCCGCGTCGGCCCGGTTGCCGTACTCGGCGTGACGGAGGTACAGGCGCGCGGCCAGATAGATGGCCACGGCTTCGTCGAGTGAGAACGCCACCGGGCGCAGACGCTCGCGGCTATCGAGCCGGTAGCGCGAGCCAGCGCGCTCGATGGGCAGGCCGAGGCTGTCCTGCAGGTCCTGCACGTAGCGCTGGGCGGAGCGGACATTCACCCCGAGGAGGGCGGCCAGTTCACGGGTCGTCAACCCGCCGGGCGAGTGCTCCAGCGCCTCGCGGAGGCAGATGAGACGGGTGGCCTTCTTACCCGAATCGTTGCGTGTCATGCGCGCATCTTACTCCACGCCCGCGACAGGATCTGTCGCACTCCAAGGCCACGGTGGCGCTGGGGGCGAGCCGAGGGTACCACGTTGCATCCGGCCCGTTAAGACGTTTGTACTTGCGGGGTGCGCCCCGCGCCCGGCCCCGGTACGATGTCGGCCGCGAGGAGCGATGAACAACAACGACGTCACGGCCGTCCTGCTCATCTCCTGCCGCGACCAGCCGGGGCTGGTGGCCTCGGTGTCTGACTTCCTCTACAGGAACCGCGGGAACATCATTCACGCCGACCAGCACACCGACCGCGAGGAGGGCGTGTTCCTGCAGCGCGTAGAGTGGCAACTGGAAGGCTTCGGTATTCCGCGCGAGGAGATCGCGGACGCCTTCCGTCCCGTGGCCGAGAGGTTTGGCATGGACTGGAGCCTGCGGTTCTCGGACTACACGCCCCGGATGGCCGTCTTCGTCTCCAAACTGGCGCACTGCCTGTACGACCTCCTGGCTCGCTGGCGTCTGGGCGAGTTCCGCGCGGAGGTCCCGCTGGTCATAAGCAACCACCCAGACCTCGATGGCATCGTCTCCAGCTTCGGCGTGCCGTTCCACTGCCTGCCGGTGACGCCAGAGGATCGCGAGTCGCAGGAAGCGCGGACGCTGGCACTCATGGAGCGCGAGCGCATCGACTTCGTCGTGCTGGCGCGGTACATGCAGATCCTCAGCGCCGGTTTCGTTGACCGCTTCCCGCACCGGATCATCAACATCCACCACT
>JBBITS010000020.1:0-322 GCA_037440665.1 Chloroflexota bacterium | reverse complement strand
CGGCGCGCGGCCCTACCACCAGGCCCACGAGCGCGGCGTGAAGATCATCGGCGCCACCGCCCACTACGCCACAAGCGAGCTGGACCAGGGCCCCATAATCGAACAGGACGTCGTCCGCGTGAGTCACCGTGATTCGGTCGCCGACCTCATCCGCAAGGGGAAAGACCTGGAGAAGGTCGTGCTGGCGCGGGCGGTAGACCTCCACCTTCGCAACCGGGTGATCGTCTACGGCAACAAGACCGTGGTCTTCGACTGATGGGCGCCGCCCTTGACGGCTCTTCGCGCGCCCGCTCATGATCGGGCATGGCAAGGCACACCAGGG
>JBBITS010000019.1:0-18272 GCA_037440665.1 Chloroflexota bacterium | reverse complement strand
GACGCGCACAGGACGTGGATCAAGAAGCTCGCCGAGCGCGGCTGGATCGCCCCGGCGTGGCCCCGGGAGTACGGCGGCGCGGGCCTCGGCATCGCCCAACAGTTCGTCTTCAATCAGGAGATGGCGCGGGCGGGCGCGCCGCGCGGCGCGGGCCTCGGCATCGGCCTCGGCTGGGCAGGGCCGACCATCATCCTCTACGGCAGCGCCGAGCAGAAGCAATGCTACCTGCCCGGCATCATCTCCGGCGAGGAGTTCTGGTGCCAGGGCTTCAGCGAGCCGGGCGCTGGCTCCGACCTCGCCTCGCTGCAAACCCGCGCCGTCCGCGACGGCGATGACTACGTCATCAACGGCCAGAAAATCTGGACCTCCGGCGCCCACATCGCGAAGTACATGATCCTCCTCGCCCGCACCGACCCCGACGCGCCGAAGCACAAGGGCATCAGCTACTTCATCGTTGACATGAAGAGCCCCGGCATCACCATCCGCCCTTTGGTCAACATGGCCGGGAACCACGACTTCAACGAGGTCTTTTTCGACAACGTCCGCGTGCCGGCGAAGAACCTGATCGGCGAGGAGAACCGGGGCTGGTACGTCGGCACGGCCACGCTCGACTTCGAGCGCTCGAACATCGCGGCCGGCATCTCCCACAGCCTGATCCTGAACGACCTGCTGGACTACGTCCGCCAGCGCCGGGGCGAGCCCGCGGCCGCCAACGCCGCCACGGCGAAGGTCCGGGCCGAGCTTGCCGACCGGCTCATCGAGTCGGAGATCGAGCAACTCTTCTCGCACGCCATTATCTCCATCCAGAAGCGCGGCCAGGTGCCCAACAAAGAGGCGTCAATCGCCAAGCTCTTCGGCTCGGAGCTGGACGTGCGCATCGCCGGCACGGCGCTGAAGCTGTTCGGACTGTACGGGCAACTGGACCGGGGCAGCCCCTACGCGCCACTGGGCGGACGCCCGGCCAGCGTCTACATGTACGCGACGACGAGCCCCATCGGGGGCGGCACCAGCGAGATCCAGCGGAACATCATCGCCCAGCGGGGGCTGGGCATGCCGCGCGCGTAGGGGATGGTTGCCGGGGACGGGAGCCGCCCTGACGGCAGACAGGAGTGACAGGATGAAAATCAGCGAGGAGACCTGGCGGTTCTTCCAGCAGCACCTGGGCTACAACGACGAGGAGATGGCCCTGTTCCGCGCCAATCCCCGCAACGCCGACATCTTGACCACCGGCCCGGCGCTCATGGAACGGACCATCGTCGCCGAAGTCATTGAGGCGAGCGGCTGCAACAGCCAGCACAAGGCAGGCGACCGCTTCGTCTTCGACGGCGCGGGCAACCTGCTGATGGACAAGAGCCCGGGGCGCATCTGCATGGGCGCGCTGTATCCCCTGGGCCCGCTGGTCTACGCCGTGGCCGAGCTTCACTACGCCGGCGCCGATCCGAACGCTCTGCGCTTCAACCGGACAGGCTGCTTCGACGTGGGCGTCAGGTGCGGCGGATGGGGCCGTGTGGTGATGGAGGTGCGGGTAGAGTAGCGCGGCCTGCGCGGAAACAGCGTCCGCGCTGGCCCCGCGACGGAGTCGCAGCGCCGGCTCCAACGCCGTTGGAGCGGCGACCAACAAGGAGGGCGGAATGGACTTCAGAGACAAATCGGGAGAGGCCGCTTTCAGGAAGGAAGTCCGCGACTTTCTCGACAGTGAACTGCCCTCGGCGCTCAAGAACCTCGACCCGCGCGAGGACCCGGGGGCATTGCGCGACGCGTTCCGCGAGTGGCGCAGGACGCTCTCCTCGCGCGGCTGGGTCGCTCCGGCGTGGCCGAAGGAGTACGGCGGCGCCGGCCTCGGCGTGATGGAGCAATTCATCATGAACGAGGAGTTCGCCGAGCACCGCGCGCCCAACGTCGGCGGCATGGGCGTCTCGATGTGCGGCCCCACGCTCATCGTCCACGGGAGCGAGGAGCAGAAGAAGGAGCACCTCAGCCGCATCCTCTCCGGCGAGGCCACTTGGTGCCAGGGCTTCAGCGAGCCCGGCTCCGGCTCCGACCTCGCCTCGCTCCAGACGCGCGCCGTCCGCGACGGCGACGACTACGTCCTCAACGGCCAGAAGATCTGGACCTCCGGCGCCCACCGCGCCAACTGGATGTTCATGCTGGCCCGCACCGACCCGGAAGCGCCGAAGCACAAGGGCATCAGCTACTTCCTCGTCGACATGAAGAGCCCGGGCATCAGCATACGGCCGCTGGTCAACATGCTCGGCAACGCCGACTTCAACGAAGTCTTCTTCGACAACGTCCGCGTGCCGGCGAAGAACCTGGTGGGCGAAGAGAACCGGGGCTGGTACATCGGCACGACGACGCTCGACTTCGAGCGCTCGAGCATCGGCAGCGCCGTCGGCCTGCGCCAGACGATGGACGACCTGATCGCGTACGCCACGCAGCACGCGGGCGACGGCACGAGCCGCCTGAGCAACACGCCATCCGTCCGCTACGAGGTCGCCGACCGCTACGTCGAGGTCAACGTGGCCCGGCTGATGTCGTACCGCGTCATCACCATGCAGGCGAAGGGCATGATCCCGAACCACGAGGCGTCGATGACCAAGCTCTTCTCCAGCGAACTCGGGCAGCGCATCTCCCGCACGGGGATGAAGGTGCTGGGCCTGTACGGCCAGACCTACGGCAGCGCGGCGCCCATGCGCGGGCGCTTCGAGCGGATGTACATGCAGACGGTCGCCTCGACCATCGCCGGCGGCACGTCCGAGATTCAGCGCAACATCATGGCGCAGCGCGGCCTGGGAATGCCGCGCGACTAGTCGCCGCACAGTGGAAAGGAACTGACGACATGGATTTCCGCGACACACCCGAAGAGGAGGGGTTCCGCAAGGAGATACGCGAATTCATCCAGAAGGAGGCGCCCAAGCCGCCCCCAGGCGTCAGCCGCGAGGAAGCGCTCGTCGCCAACTGGCAGGCGAACCAGGCGTGGTTCAAGAAGCTGGGCGAGCGCGGCTGGATCGCCCCGGCGTGGCCGAAGGAGTACGGCGGCGCAGGCATGACGGTGATGCAGCAGTTCATCTTCAATGAGGAGATGGCCATCAACCGCGCGCCGCGCCCGCTGCACATGATCATCGGCCTGGGCATGGCCGGCCCCACCATCATCGTCCACGGCACCGATGAGCAGAAGCAGAAGTACCTGCCCGGCATGCTCAAGGGCGAGGACATCTGGTGCCAGGGCTACTCCGAGCCCGGCGCCGGCTCCGATCTCGCCGCCCTCTCGACCAGAGCGGTCCGCGACGGCGACGACTACGTCATCAACGGCCAGAAGATCTGGACGTCCATCGCCCACATGGCCAAGTACATGATCCTCTTGGCCCGCACCGATCCCGACGCGCCGAAGCATAAGGGCATCACGTACTTCCTACTGGACATGAAGTCGCCCGGCGTCACCGTGCGGCCCCTCATCAACATGGCCGGCAGCCACGAGTTCAACGAGGTCTACTTCGACAACGTGCGCGTCCCCAAGGAGAACGTGCTCGGCGAGGAGAACCGCGGCTGGTACGTGGCCGTGACGACCCTGGACTTCGAGCGCTCGAGCATCGGCAGCGCCATCGGCATGACGCAGGCCGTCGAGGAGATCGTCGACTACGCCCGCGCGCACGCTGACGAGTCCGTCAGCACCCTCAGGACGAACCCCATGCTGCGCTACGAGCTGGCCGACCGCGTCGTCGAGACCGAGGTCGCGCGGATGCTCTCCTACCGGGTGGCCAGCCTCCAGAGCCGGGGACTCATCCCGAACTACGAGGCGTCGCTGCTGAAGCTGTACTCGACCGAACTCAACCAGCGCATCGCCCGCACGGGGATGAAGGTGCTGGGCCTGTACGGCCAGATCCGCGACCGCGAGCACTCGCCTAACAACGGCCGCTGGACCCAGACCTTCCTCCGGTCGGTGGCATACACCATCGAGGGCGGCACCAGCGAGATCCAGCGCAACATCGTGGCCCAGCGCGGGCTCGGATTGCCGAGGGATTAGCAGCCGGAGGAACGGGGCAAAGGATGGACTTTCGCTTCACGCCAGAGCAGGAAACCTTTCGCCAGGAGGTGCGTGACTTCCTCTGGGAGGCGCTACCTGCCGACTGGGACGCGGGTGTCAGCTCCGACGAAGAGGAGGGCTTCGAAGGCTCGCGCGAGTTCATGAAGAAGCTCGCGAAGAGAGGCTGGATCGCTCCCGCCTGGCCCAAGGAGTATGGCGGCGCCGGCATGAGCGTCTGGGAGCAGGCCATCTACAACGAGGAGGTCTCGTACGCCCGCGCGCCTCTGACCAACCTGTCGGCCGTGGGCTACCTGGGACCGACCATCATCATGTACGGCACCGACGAGCAGAAGAAGGAGCACCTGCCGGGCATCACCAGCGGCGAGGTCGTCTGGTGCCAGGGCTACTCCGAGCCTAACGCCGGGTCGGACCTCGCTTCGCTGCAGACGCGCGCCGTCGTCGATGGCGACGACTTCGTCATCAACGGCCAGAAGATCTGGACCAGCCAGGCGCACTACGCCGACTGGATGTTCGTCCTCTGCCGCACCGACCCCGACGCGCCCAAGCATCGCGGCATCAGCTTCCTGCTGGTCAGCATGACGACGCCAGGCATCACCATCCGGCCGCTCATCAACATGGCCAGCGCCAAGGGCTTCAACGAGGTCTACTTCGAGAACGTGCGCACGCCGCGCAAGAACCTGGTAGGCGAGTTGAACCGCGGCTGGTACGTGGGCACCACGACCCTCGACTTCGAACGCTCGTCGCTGGCCGGCTCGGCGGCCAACCGCCGCTCGCTCGAAGAGCTGACAGCGTACGCCAGGGAGGCGAAGGTCAACGGTCAGACTCTCATCCAGAAGCCAACCGTTCGCCACAAGCTGGCGGACCTCTGGATCGAGATCGAGATGTCGCGCCTCCTATCGCTGCGCGTGCTCTCGATGCAGGAGCGGGGTCTCGTGCCCAACTACGAGGCGTCCATCGTCAAGACGTTCAATTCCGAGTACACACAACGGCTCGCCCGCACTGGCCTGAACATGCTCGGGTTGTACGGTCAGCTCCACCCGCGCTCGCCGCACGCCCGGCTTCAGGGCCGCTTCGAGCGTCAGTACCTGCTGTCCATCGGTTCTACTATCGCCGGCGGCACCAGCGAGATCCAGCGGAACATCATCGCCACACGGGGCCTGGGACTGCCCCGCGTCTAAGGGAGAGCGCCACATGCTTGAGAAACTGAAGTCGGAACGCGGTCACGTGGGTAGCGGCCTGCCCGTGCTGCTGGCGCTGGCGGCCCTGGTCATGCTGCCCCTGGGCCTCGCCAGCGGCAACGACGGCCTGGCGGCCGCCGACGGCGCGCTGCTGGCTCTGGCCGTCGTCATCGGAGCGCTCGCGCCGCATCTCTGGGTGCGCAAGATATGGGCGCGCATCGACCGCGACGACCCGGACGCGAACAATATGAAGTTCGAGTTCTAGGCCGGCGCAGAAGGAAGGAAGTCCATGGATTTCCGCGACAGTCCAGAAGACGCGCGGTTCAGGCAAGAGGTCCGCGAGTTCATCCGCACGGAACTCCCGCCCGACATGCGGGCGCCGGATGAGACCGTGCTCGGCGTCGGCCTGGGCGAGGACCCCCGCGACCACGAGTGGCTGCGCAAGCTCTCCACTCGCGGCTGGGTCGCTCCCGCGTGGCCGAAGCAGTACGGCGGCGCCGGCCTGAGCGTTCTCCAGCAGTTCATCTTCAACGAGGAGATGGCCCGCGCCCGGGCGCCGCAGCCCAACATGATCGCTATCCAGATGGTGGGACCGACCATCATCGTCCACGGCAACGACGAGCAGAAGGCCGCGCACCTGCCCGGCATCCTCTCCGGCGAGGTCTACTGGTGTCAGGGCTTCAGCGAGCCGGGCTCCGGCTCCGACCTCGCGTCGCTGCAGACGCGCGCCGTGCAGGATGGCGACGACTTCATAGTCAACGGCCAGAAGATCTGGACCTCCGGCGCGCACCGCGCCCAGCGGATGATCCTGCTGGCCCGCACCGACCCCGACGCGCCGAAGCACAAGGGCATCAGCTATTTCCTGCTCGACATGAAGTCGCCCGGCGTCACCGTGCGCCCGTTGATGAACATGGCCGGCATCCCCAGCTTCAACGAGGTTTTCTTCGACAACGTGCGCGTGCCGAAAAAGGACCTGCTGGGCGAGATGAACAAGGGCTGGTACGTCGCCACGACGACGCTCGACTTCGAGCGCTCGGGCATCGTCAGCGCCGTCGGCCTCGAGACGCTGGTGAAGGAGATCGTCGACTTCGTCCGCGCCGGCGGCCGCGCCCACGCGCGAGGGGAGCTGTCGGCCGAGCTGGCCGACCGCTACATCGAGACGCAGGTCGGCATTCTGATGTCGTACCGCGTGGCGTCGATGCAGGCGCGCGGGCTCATCCCCAGCAACGAGGCATCCATCACCAAGCTCTACGCGTCGGAGCTGGGCCAGCGCATCGCGCGCACCGGCGTCAAAGCGGCGGGCCTGGCGGGCATCCTGGCCGACGGCTCTGCCTGGGCGCCGCTGGACGGCCGCCTGCAGGCCATGTACCGCATCAGCATCGGTTCGACGCTGGCCGGAGGGACCAGCGAGATACAGCGGAACATCATCGCCCAGCGCGGGCTGGGCCTGCCCAGGGAGTAGCCAGACAGGAGAAGGGATTACCGCCGGGCCCCGGCGCGGGAGCGGCGAGAAAACCAAGAACAGGCAAGTCGCCCCGTTCCCGGGGAAAGGAAAGGAGATACACGCGTGGACCTCGGTCTGTCCGAAGAGCAAGAGATGCTCAAGAACGTAGCCAGGGACTTCCTGGAGAAGGAGTGCCCGGAGAAGCACGTCCGCGACATGGAGGAGGACGAGCTGGGCTACTCGCCGGAACTCTGGAAGAAGATGGCCGAACAGGGCTGGCAGGGCCTCATCGTCCCTGACAACTACGGCGGCGCCGGCTTCGGCTTCCTCGACCTCATCGTGCTGATCGAGGAGTTCGGCCGCGCCCTCGTGCCCGGTCCGTTCATCCCCAGCACCGTCGGCGGCGCCGTTGCCCTTCTCGAGGGCGGAACCGACGCCCAGAAGGGCGAGCACCTGCCGAAGATCGCTTCCGGCGAGAACATCTGGACCTTTGCTCTCACCGAGCCTTCGGCCCGCTTCGACGCTGAAGGCATCGCCCTCGAGGCGAAGGAGGAGGGCGACAGCGTCGTCCTCAACGGCACGAAGCTGTTCACCCGCGACGCCCACGTCGCCAGCTTCATGACGGTCGTGGCCCGCAAGCCCAAGAGCAAGGGCGAGGACGGCATCGTCGTCGTCATCGTCCCGGCCAAGGCCGACGGCGTCAGCCTCGACGCGCTCAAGACCATCGCCTCGGACAAGCAGTTCGAGGTGAAGTTCAGCAACGTGAAGGTGCCTAAGGCCAACGTCCTGCAGGGTGGCTGGGACCTGGTGACGCGCATCGTCAACAAGGCAACCGTCATCGAGTCGGCCTACCTGGTCGGTCTGGCGCAGAAGGACTTCGAGGTCAGCGTCCAGTACGCCAAGGATCGCATCCAGTTCGGCCGGCCCATCGGCAGCTTCCAGGCCATCCAGCACAAAGCCGCCGACATGGTCACCGACGTCGACGGCGCGCGGTTCATCATGTACAAGGCCGCCTGGTCGGTCGCCGAGAACGAGCCCGACGCCGAGCAGAACGTCCACATGGCCAAGGCGTGGGTGAGCGAGGCGACCCGCCGCGTGGTGGCCCACGGCCAGCAGATCCACGGCGGCATCGGCTTCACGAAGGAGTACGTCATCCAGCTCTACTTCCGCCGCCAGAAGGCGAGCGAGCTGGCCTACGGCGACGCCGACTACCACCGCGAGCTGGTGGCCGAGAGCCTGAAGATCTAGCGACCCTGCCCGTAGCCCCATAGCCCGAGAAAGGCCGCCCCCTGAGGGTGGCCTTCCTCATTGGCCGCGGACTTTGACCGCACGATCCGGATAGCGGCCTTACCCTGGTCGCACTATCCTTCGCTCAGGTCATCGATCATGCGCACGACATCAGAACGCCACGATCTCACGCCCGCCCTCGACGCCGACGCCTGCTGGCAGGCGTCGCTATCGCGGGACGCGCGCTTCGCCGACGCCTTCGTGTACGGAGTTCGCTCCACGGGCGTATACTGTCGGCCCACGTGTCCCTCACGACGGCCGCAGCGCTCGCAGGTATCGTTCTTCGCCTCGGCCGGCGACGCCGAACGAGCGGGGTTCCGCGCCTGCCGCCGCTGCCGGCCCCACGAGCGCGGGAGCGACACTCAGGCGTCCGTGGTCGCGAGCGTTTGCGCGTATGTCGAGGAGCGCCTGGGGGAACGGATCACGCTGGCCGGCCTCAGCGCGCACGTGGGCCTGAGCCCGCATCACCTGTCGCGGACGTTCAAGCGGGCCGTTGGACTCACGCCTTCGCAGTACCTGCGGGCTCGGCGTCTGAACGAGGTCAAGGCGAGCCTGCGTGCGGGACAGCCGGTCCTGCGGGCTCTCTACTGGGCGGGGTACGGCTCGACCAGCCGCCTGTACGAGCGCGCCCCGGCCGAGCTGGGTATGACCCCCGGCACGTACAGCCAGGGAGGAACTGGTATGCAGATCGCCTACACAACGTCGCCCTGCTCGCTGGGCAGGTTGCTGGTAGCAGCCACCCATCGCGGCATCTGCTTCGTCGGCCTCGGCGACGCCGACGCCGCCCTCGAGGCGGAGCTGGTCGCGGAATATCCATCCGCTGAAATCCGCCGTGACGACGGCTCACTCGATCCGTGGGTCCAGGCCATCGCGCAGCACCTCGACGGCCGCCCGGCGAGCCTCGACCTTCCGCTCGACGTGCGGGGCACGGCCTTTCAGCGCCACGTCTGGGACGCGCTGCAGGCCATTCCCGTCGGCGACACGCGCTCTTACGGCGACATCGCCGCGGCGCTGGGCTGGCCCAGAGGGGCGCGAGCCGTGGGCCGCGCCTGCGCTACTAACCCGGCGTCCATCGTCATCCCTTGCCACCGCGCGGTGGGTAAGAACGGAAACCCCGCTGGCTACCGCTGGGGCGTGGAGCGCAAGCAGCGGCTGCTGGAACTGGAAGCGTCCGCAGGGAGGCCTGCTGGTCCACAGCCTGGCGAGTGATAGGGCAATCAGCGAGCCAGAGCCGACTCGACGACGATTGCCAGCAGTTGGCCGGCCTTACCTCGGAAGGCCCGCGTGTTCCGTCACGTTGAAGTGTGACCTTCATCCCCAAAGGTCTGGGACACCGCTTCCTCGCTCTAACCTCCAACCTCCTATCTCCTACCTCCAGTCTCCCGCCTCCCGCTTCCCGCCTCCATCCCCCCGGGCCGAGGCAGGACCCGGCGCGTCTGGTGTAGCATGGACAAATGATGGAGCCGCTCATCCAGTACGCCGCGCCAGCCGACGGCACGAGCATCGCCTTCTGCGTCGCAGGCCACGGCCCCGCCGTGGTGCACATGCCACCCATGCCCTGGAGCCACGTAAGCCTCGAGTGGGAAATCCCCGAGGCCCGATCCTGGTACGAGCGTCTTGCCTCCGCGTTCACGCTGGTCCGCTACGACGCCCGGGGCTCCGGCCTGTCGGAGCGGGCTGTAACCGACTTCTCCCTCGACGCGCACGTCGCCGACCTCCTCGCCGTCGTCGACCGCGCGGGGCTAGATTCCTTCGCGCTGGTAGCGCCGTTTCATGCCGGGCCCGCGGCCATCGCTTTCGCCGCGCGGCATCCGGAGCGGCTGACGCACCTGGTGCTGTGGCACAGCTACGCCCGCGGCCGCGACTTCTTCGTAGAAAGCGCTGAGCAGCGAGCGCTGGCCGGCCTCCTCGACGTCTCGTGGGACATGTACACGGAGACGCTGGCCCATAGCGCTCTCGGCTGGTCGGAAGGCATGCCCGCGCACAGCTTCGCCAGCATGATGCGGCAGGCGTCGACGCCCCAACTGGCACGCGCCATGTTCGACGCCTTGGAAAAGGCAGATGTTACCGATCTTCTCCCTCAGATCCACACGCCCGCTCTTGTCCTGATGCGGCGCGAAGCTGGGGCGCTCCTCCAGAGCCTCTCCCGGCGCATGGCCGCGCGCCTTCCCGACGCCCGTCTGGTCGTCGTCGACGGATCGTCCGGGGCGCCCTACCTCGGCGACGCCGAAGGGGTGGCGCGCGCTGTCACCGAATTCACAGGGCATCAGATACCCTCGGCTCAGCCCCGGCAAGACGCGACAGCGGCTCTTCCCGGCGCGGGCGCCGTCCGCACCATCCTCTTCACCGACATCGAGGGCTCGACGGCGCTCACGGAACGGCTGGGCGACGTCACAGCGCGCGCCCTGCTGCGGGAGTATGAGCGCCTCACGCGCGACGCGCTCAAGGCGCATGGCGGCGCCGAGGTGAAGTCCATGGGCGACGGTTTCATGGCGTCGTTCCCATCGGCGAGCGGCGCGCTGGAGTGCGCCATGGCCATGCAGCGCGCCTTCGCCGCGCGCAACGCAGCCGACTCCGAGCCGATCCGCATCCGCATCGGCCTTAATGCCGGCGAGCCCATCGCCGAAGAGGAGGACCTCTTCGGCACGGCGGTGATCATGGCGGCGCGCATCGCCGCGCAGGCTCAGGGCGGGGAGATTCTCTGCTCCAACGTCGTCCGCGAACTGACGGCAGGCAAGGGCTTTCTGTTCCACGACCGGGGCAGCGCCGCCCTCCGCGGCTTCGAGGACCCCGTGCGTCTGTACGAGGTCCGCTGGCGGGAGTGAGGGGCCTCCTGCCTCCTTCTCGCGAGGGAAGCCAACGGCGAAGGCCACCTTGAGAGGCGGCCTTCATTGGCTACTTCTCGCCGCCCACCTCCCACTTCCCACTTCCAACCTCTTGCCTCCAATCTCCTGCTTCCCGCTTCTCGCTTGCCACCTCCAACTTCCTACCTCCTATCCCCTACTGCCAGCCCCGGTCGTGCTAGGATCGGGCCGCTGACTTCAAGGAGGTACTGCCGATGCCAGCCGATTGCCTCTTCTGCCGCATGGCCTCCGGCGAGACGCCCGTCGCCAAGCTGTACGAGGACGACCTCGTCTTCGCCATCCGCGACATCAACCCGCGCGCGCCCGTGCACGTGATGGTCATCCCTAAGGAGCACGTCCCCAGCGCGGCGAACCTCGACGAGTCGCACGGTCCGCTGCTGGGCCGCATGTTCGCTACCGCCACGAAGATAGCGCAGCAGGAGCGCGTGGCTAGCGAGGGCTACCGCCTGGCCTTCAACGTCGGCGGCGCCGCCGGCATGACCATCCACCACGTCCACCTGCACCTGCTGGGCGGGCGGCGGCTCGGCCCCGAGGGATAGGCAGCCCTGCGCGGTTTGCTAGACTGAAGGCGACGCCCCGCCGTTCCGGGGCGCGGAGGAAAGAACGAACATGGGCATGCTCAAGACGGTTCTCCTGCTGGCCCTGCTGACCGGCCTCTTCGCTGCGCTGGGCGCCGTGGTCGGCGGCTGGGGTGGCCTCGTCGTGTTCCTGATCCTGGCCGGGATCATGAACATGGGCGCGTACTGGTTCAGCGATAGCCTGGCCCTGCGGATGGCCGGGGCGAAGCAGGTGACGCCCGAAGAGGCGCCGCGCCTGCACCGCATCGTCGAGGAGGTCGCCAGCCTCGCCAGCCTGCCGAAGCCGAAGGTGTTCGTGGTCAACAACCCGCAGCCTAACGCCTTCGCTACCGGCCGCAACCCGGGCAAGGCCGTCGTCGCCGCGACCACGGGGATCCTGAGCATCCTCGACGACCGTGAGCTGCGCGGCGTCATCGGCCACGAGATGGGGCACGTCGGCAACCGAGACATCCTCATCAGCTCCATCGTCGCGACTGTCGCCGGCGCTATCAGCCTTATCGGCAACATGCTCTGGTGGCGGTCTATCTTCGGGCGGCGCGACGACGGCGCGGGCAGTCTCATCGCCCTTTTGGGCATGATCGTCATGCCCATCGCCGCCGCCATGATCCAGTTCGCCATCAGCCGCACCCGCGAGTACGAGGCCGACCGCACGGGCGCGCGCATCACGCACGATCCGGAGGCGCTGGCCAGCGCCCTCGAGAAGCTGCACCGGGGCGCGGCCATGATACCCATGGACGTGAACCCGGCGGCGGCGCACCTGTTCATCGTCAACCCGCTGGCCGGCCTGCGTGGACAGAACCTCAGCAACCTGTTCTCGACGCACCCGCCCATGGAGGAGCGGGTCCGCCGCCTGCGCCAGATGGCGCTGACGGGCGGATTCTAGAGGCCACAGACACACGCGCGAAGGCCAGGCGCAAACCCGGCCTTCGTGGTTACAGACCCCGATGGCATCGGGCGCTCTTCATCACCAGCGCCGACGGCCGTCACTTCTTCGTCGCTACGTAGTAGTTGTTCAGGATGTCCCCCGGTACCTGCTTCACCTCGACGCCGGTAAACCCCGCTTCGGCCAGAAGCGCGCGCGCCTGCTGCTCGCCCCACACGGTCCCGAGGCCCTCGCCCCCTGCTGAGAGCGAGACGGTCATGCAGTGGAGCACGGACACCGCGTAGAGGAACGGCCCCAGCGGGTGGTCGAGGTTCTCCTCCAGGTGGCTAGATGCCGCGATGTCACCCATGAGGAAGACACCCCCGGGCCGCAGCGCCTCGAAGACGTTCCGCAGCGCCTTACGGGGCTGCGCCTGGTCGTGGACGGTGTCGAACGCCGTGATGAGGTCGTATCGGCCCGGTTCATCCAGGGTGGCCGCGTCCTTCACTTCGATCCGGGCGTTGGTGAGGCCCCATCGCCGGGCTTCGTCCCTGCCTGCAGCGATGCCCTCGGGCGAGATGTCGTAGGCGGCGAAGCGGCTAGCCGGGAAGGCGCGCGCCATCAGATTGGTCGCGTGAGCCTGACCGCACCCGATGTCCAACACGTCGATCCCCTTCTCCAGTCGCTCGACGACCCCGGTCACCAGCGGAAGAATCGCTTCGATCAGAGCAGCGTCGTAGACTCGCGCCGTCTCCTCGGCCTGAAGCTGCTGGAAGCGCGGATACGCTGAGTACGGAACGCCCCCGCCCTTGCGGAAGCACTCGACTACCAGCGGTTCGACGTGGCCGGCCAGGCTGATGTACTGCGCGAAGAAGGCCATGTTGTCGGGCCCGGCCGCGCGCGTCAGGAAGGCGGCGTGTTCGCGGGGTAGCAGGTACGTCCCGGCGACAGGGTCATACTCGACGGCGCGGCTGGTGACCATGGCGCCGAGCCACTCGCGCACGTAGCGTTCGTTGAGCCCGGCGGCCAGGGCGATGTCCCCGCTCGTCGACGGCGGCAGCTCTGCCATGGTGTCGAACAGCCCCGTCTGGTACCCGATGCTGACGAGCAGGCCGGTGAAGGCGTTGTTCAAGAGGCTCATCATCTGCCCCGCGAACGCCTCGGCCCGCGCCTGATCGATCTGTTGTGTGGTCATGGCAATCTCCTCCCGGTACTGGCCTGCCCGCGAGCAAGCAGATGTGTGATTCCCGGGGCTCGCCGGGCGCCGGCCTCGCGGCCTGCGTCCGGCGAGCCGCCGGATAGCCCGGAGGGTAAGGGGCAGGACCGACGCCGCCATCCGCGCAGGCACGCATTTTCGCGGCGCATGCCTGGCGGCCTGCACGTAGACAACTACAGCGCCTTTGCAGAAACGACGCCGTGACGGACGGCGAAGGCGGCCGCCGCTGCACGGGCGGCCTTCCCGTTCACGCCCACCTTGTCATAGATGTTAGAGATGTGCCGTTCGACGGTACGGACGCTGAGCACGAGGGCGGCGGCGATCTCGGTGTTCGAGCGGCCCGCTGCGACGAGCGCCAGCACTTCCCTCTCGCGCGGCGTCAGCCTGGAACTGTCTACCGGCGGACTCCCGGCCTGCGCGCCTGCGACGGAGCCCGTGATCTCCCGCAGGAGCGCCTCCGCGCTGGCGCATTCGCGGAGCGCGCCAAGATGGCGAAAGGCCGATAGCCCTTCGCCCGCCTCGCGCGCCGCCACCTCGGCCCGGCCCAGCGCGAGCAGGGTCTGGGCCAGCCGCAGGCGGGCTCGCGCAGCCTCAAACACCCCGCCGCTCCGGCCGTAGAAATCGATGGCGTCCTCCAGCAGTGGAAGAGCTTCCTCGTGGTCGCCCCGGCAGGCTGCGATCAGACCATTCGCGAGACATGCAGCGGCCCGCAGCGGATCGGTACTCGCGATGCTTGTGATCTCCCAAAGCTCCGCTACGGCCGGGGTAGCCCGCTCGGCGTCGTTGAGCGCTACGAGCGCCCGTACCTTCAACTCCAGCCCCGGGGCGCGTTCCATCCGGTCGCTGAGCGGGATTCTGCGCAGGTAGCGTTCCGCGAGGTCCAGAGCCTCGGCGGCATCGCCCCCGCTCAGCGCCAGTTCCGCCCGGCCGAGCTGGGACAGCCCCTCGTGCTCCACCTCACGCAGGAGTGCGGCGGCCTCGTCCCACTGCCCCTGCCGCCAGCGAAGCTCGGCCAGCCGCACCACGGCCTCGACCGCCATAGGCGGGCGCGTGGGCGATAGCTCGGCTCGCGACGCCTCGAGCTGGCGCTCGGCCTCCTCCCACGCCCCGCGCCACATGAGGACGACCGCATAGTGCGGCCGACAGACACTGAAGACGTCGCCGAAGGCGCGACTGGCCCACTCGCGCACCCGCTCACACCACTGGGACGCGCGGTCGAAATCGCGCAGACGGTCGCAGGCGTCCATGAGGTAGCAGAAGATCGTCCCCGCCGCGTTGAGGTCGCTGACTTCGCCCGCCAGCGCCGCCGTCGCCGACTCGTCGAGCCGGCGCAGGCCACCGCCCGTGTCTCCTTCACAAACCAGCGCCAGACCTTCGATGGCGAGGCCCAGCATTGCGGCATCGGCCACGCCGAGCGCCTGCGCGATGGCCACGCCAGCGGCGGCGAGACCACGCGCCGACGCTGCGTCGTTGGTCAGCATGAGGGCGCGATGCGCATCCCAGGCGGCAAGCCATGCATGCTCGGGCGCCGGCCCCAGCCCCTCCAGGAGGTGGCGAGCACGCTCGATCCACCCACCGGCGACAGCGGACTCGCCGCGAAACTCGATGGAGTCGTTCGCCAGCGCCATCGCAATACGCGCCGCCGCCGCGCGATCGCCACGCGCAACGTACAGCCGGTATGCGCGCTCGCGGGCAGAGAAGACCTCCGTCTCATCGCCCTCGTACCAGGCGGCCTCTGCCAGCCCCTCCAGCGCTTCGGGAGTTACTTCTCGGCCAAGCGCGGCGCGGAAAGCCTCGCGCGCCGCTGCCCAGTCACGCCGCTTCAGCGCGGCGCGGCCCGCGTCGAGAGGATCCGTGGGCGATCCGAGCGTGCCCGAGGCACGCACGTGGCGACCCCGCTTCGTCCGCACTGGTCAGCCCGGCGGGGATTCCGCCCAGGGCGGATGTGGAGAAGCGTAACGGGACATGGTCCAGAGCGGCAAGCCGCCCGGTGCCGAGCCGCCGTGCGCTACTCCGCCGTCGCGGCTTCCTCCACCCAGACGCCCGCGCCCGGCTCGCCGCCAAACTCCGAGCTGATGTAGTGGTCAGCACGGATGGCCGCCGTCGCGCCGTCGCCCGCCGCCGCCACGACCTGCCGGGCGGAATCGACACGCAGATCGCCGGCCGCGAACACGCCCGGCACGTCGGTCTCCATCCAGAGGTTGACATAGGCGTGGCCGCCGTTGTCGAGCTTCAGCTTGCCCTGCAGGTACTGGCTGTTGGGCGTCAGGCCGATGAAGATGAATATTGCCGACACCGGCAGTACCGAGGTCTCGCCTGTCTTCACGTTGCGGAGCCGCAGGCGCTCGACCTTGCCCTCGCCCTCGATGGCCTCGACTACGGTGTTCCAGACGAACTCCATCTTCGGGTTGGCGAAGGCGCGTTCCTGGAGGATCTTGCTGGCGCGCAGTTGGTCGCGCCGGTGAATGACGTATGCCTTCGAGGCGTACCGCGTGGTGAAGAGGCCCTCGTCCATCGCCGCGTCGCCGCCACCGACGACGGCGACCTCCTGGTCCTTGAAGAACGCCGCGTCGCACGTTGCGCAGTACGACACGCCGAAGCCGGTCAGTTCCTCCTCGCCCTGCACGCCGAGCTTGTTGTAGTCGGCACCGCCGGTGAGGATGACGGCCTTCGCCAGGTAGTCGCCCTCGCTCGTCTTCACGAGGTGCCTCTTACCCTCGGCGTTGAACACGACGTCGGTGACGTCGGCATACGCCATCTCGAGGCCGAACTTCTCGGCCTGGCGCTGCATGGCCTGGCCGAGGTCGAAGCCGTTGATGCCGTCGGGGAAGCCTGGGTAGTTCTCGACGTCGGAAGTCGTCGCTATCTGGCCGCCGGTGACCTTGCGCTCGAAGAGGATGGTCTTGCGGCGCGCGCGGGCGGCGTAGAGTCCAGCGGTAAGGCCGGCGGGCCCGGCGCCCACGATGACGATGTCGTATTCTTTCGGCGCGGCGGCGGTCATGATGGCGCTCCTACTGGCTGCCCCATGGTAGACGGACGCGGCGCTAGAGAGCCGCGTCGAGCCGCTTCTTGAGGTCGTTCTTCGGGCGGAAACCGATGATCTGGCCCACGGGCTCCCCGCTCTTGAAGACCAGCAGCGTGGGGATGCTGCGGATGCCATAGCGGGCGGCGGTCGAGGGGTTCTCGTCGGTGTTCAGCTTCACGAAGCGCACCCTGCCGGCGTACTCGTCGGCCAGCTCTTCGACAATGGGGGCGACCATGCGACAGGGGCCGCACCAGGGCGCCCAGAAGTCCACCAGCACGGGCTCGGGCGCTTTCAGGACGTCGGCGTCGAACGTGGCGTCGGTCACTTCACTCGGCTTCGCCATTGGGTCGGGGCTCCTTTTGTTCACAGGGGGTCTTGACGGCTTGCGTGAGGCAGCGTAGCATACCCCCACGGGGTATGTCAAGCCATCCCCGCGAAGGAGGCGCCGGTGGAAGAACGCGGCCCTGAAATCGAGGCCCTGCTGGCCCGTCTTCGCCGCATCGAGGGGCAGGTCCGCGGCCTCCAGCGCATGATCGAGGAGGATCGCCAATGCGAGGACGTGCTGACGCAGCTCATGGCGGCGCGCAGCGGTCTGGAGCAGGCGGGCATCCTCCTGATGGAGTCGCACATCACCCGCTGCCTGCTGCCCGACTTCCCGGCCGACGACCCGCGGGTGGTGGAGCTGCGAGAGGCGCTAAAGGCGTGGATGCGCTTCGGCGGGCCAGCCCCGGCCACCGCCATCACCCGCGAGGACTACATGTGAGGGGCGGCAAACGATAGTTCAGTTGCTGATCGGGGCCTGAAATGATAGTATCTGGCCGAAAACTTTCATTTCTAAGCAGAAGAGAAACCGGACTATCGTTGTGGCTACCGGCGCATGGCAGTCACGGCTCGCGAACAGCCCCGGCGGCAGGCTCGTGCAGAGCCCCGAGGGGCACGTCTGTTACGTCCCTGACCCCCTTCCGCGGAGCCTTCCCCTCGATGCGTCTCTCGTCTACCTGCTGGACAGGGCGTCGCGGTCCGTAGCCACTCTGGCCGGAGTAGGCGAGACGCTGCCCAATCCCCACCTCCTGATCCGCCCGTTCGTCCGGCGGGAGGCTGTGCTGTCTTCGAGGATCGAGGGAGCCCAGGCCTCCCTGTCGGACCTGTTCGCCCTGGAGGCGGCGGGAGCCAGCCGCAAACCCGGGGGTGACGTCCAGGAGGTGGCCAACTACGTCCGCGCTCTCGATCACGGGCTCACCCGTCTCGAGCGGCTCCCGATCAGTGTACGCCTGACCAACGAATTGCATGCCCGCCTCCTTGAGGGAGTGCGCGGCCACGACAAGCGACCCGGCGAGCTGCGGTCAGGCATCGTGTACATAGGGGCGGAAGGCGCCTCCATCGAGGACGCTCGCTTCGTGCCGCCTCCTCACGGCCTCCTGACAACCCTCCTCGCCGACTGGGAGCGCTTCGTCCATGAGGACGTGGAATTGCCGCCGCTCGTGCGGTGCGCGCTCATGCACTATCAGTTCGAGGCGATTCACCCGTACGCCGATGGCAACGGCCGCATCGGCCGCCTGCTCATTACGCTCTTCCTCTGCGAGAAGCGGGTCCTGCCGACGCCGCTGCTCTACCTCAGCGCGTATTTCGAGCGGCGCCGCCAGGAGTACTACGACCACCTGTTTGCCGTCTGCGAGACAGGCGACTGGGCCGGGTGGCTGCGGTTCTTCCTGACCGGCGTCGCCGAGCAGGCCGACGACGCCCTCGCCCGCTCCAAGCGGGTGCGCGCGCTTCAGG
>JBBITS010000018.1:0-18817 GCA_037440665.1 Chloroflexota bacterium | reverse complement strand
TTTCACCGCGGAGACTACACCGTCTTGTTTTTACAGCAATCCTGGGACGCGACCACGGCGTTATCAGGTGGAGAGACAACGCAACAGGAGAAGAAGGCTACCGCATCCGGGTAGAGATGGGAACTGACGTCAGGACGTTCGAGGTTCCGGCGAACACAACCGAACTCATCTTGCCGGCTGAGTTTCGACCCGGATGTCCACAGCCTGGCGCATGGATTTCCGTGGAAGTCACCGCATTCCGTGGTACCGAGGTTAGTGAGCCCGACGGATATTACGCGGGCGGTATCTGTCCTCCGGAACTGCCGACGACCCCTGTTCCAGCAGTCCTGCCTGGAACGGGCGCCGGCTCGCACGCGGCGCCACCCAAGAGTCTCGGCCCGGCCGGGCTAGCGGCGATGGCTATCGGGCTGTGCGCTGCGCTGCTCGTCTCTGGGGCGACGCTGCGGCGCAGGCGAGCGTAGCCAAACCAATGCCGCCACACACGGGAGGGGCGGTTATCTCAGCGCCCCTCCCGCTTCCAAGTTCCAGCCCGCGGGAGGCGGGCAAGCCTCCAGCGACCCGCTCGCCTCAAAACATCGCGTAGCCGCCGTTGACGCTCAGCGTCTGGCCCGTGATCCACTCGGCGCGCTCGGATGCCAGGAACGCCACGGCGTTGGCGATATCCTGCGGCTGGCCCAGACGCTCGAGACCCTTGTACAGCGGGTACTGACGCCCGATGACGTCCAGACGCGCCCGCCCTTCTTCGCTCTGACGCGCCGCCTCGAAGAGCGCGGCCGTAGCCTCGGTCTCGGTCGTGCCCGGCGAGACGCAGTTGACGGTGATGCGATAACGTCCGACCTCTTTCGCCAGCGCCCGCGCGAACCCGGCGGCCCCCGCCTTGGCCATCGAGTACGTCGCCAGACGCGGCTCGCCGACGCGGCCGGCGTCGGAGATGATGTTGACGATCCGGCCCCAGGCCTGGCTCTGCATGAGCTCCAGCACGGCGCTCGTGCAGTTGAGGATGCCGTAGGTGATGATGTTCATCACACGGTCCCAGGCGGCGCGGTTCTGCTGCGCGAAGTAAGGGCCGCCAAACCCACCGCGCATCTCGGCCGCCGACTCCACGGGGATGCCGGCGTTGTTTACGAGGACGTGAACCGTCTCCCACTCCTGGACGACGCGGTCCACCATCGCCTGCACCTGCGTCTGGTCCGTCACGTCGGCGACGACGGCGAGGCCCTGTCCGCCCGCCGACCGTATCTCGCCGGCGACGGCGTCGGCGCGATCCTGGAACAGGTCGTTGACGGCGACCTTCGCGCCTTCCTGCGCCAGCGTCAGGGCGATTGCGCGTCCGATGCCGCGCCCCGCGCCTGTGACGAGCGCCACCTTGCCGGTAAGTCCGAGGTCCATGGTTCGCCTCCCGCCGCGCTTTTCGGAAGGCCACGCATCAGCGTGGCGCGCGGCTCGTTCTGCCAGCCTCCGACTTGCAGCTACTGCTGCTGCAACTGCCCGCATTGGCTACCAGACGCTGGCCCTGCGGACAGCATGGCCGTCATGCTGAGTCCTTCCGCAGGAAGGACGTAGCATCTCGCGGAGCCGCCTCTGGAGACTGGCGAATCAGTCAGGCCGCCTGCGGGGTTCGCCAGACCCTTCGGCCCCGCCTGCGGCGGGTCCTCAGGGTGACAATGCTAACCCGGCCGCGCCAGCGCGTCCTACCTCCAACTTCCTACTTCCTGCTTCCAGTCAGTACAGAACCTGCTCCACCATCAGGTCGGCGATTTCCTCGTCGCTCAGGCCGAGGATCTCTTTGCACACCTGATGTGTGTGCTCGCCGAGGAGCGGCGCCGGCCAGCGCAGCTTCCCCGGTGTCTTCGACATGACGAAAGGCGGCCCGTCGTAAGCCGTGCGTCCCGCCTCCGGGTGGTCTAGGTAGACGTAATAGCCGCGGGCCTTCAGGTGCTCGTCGTAGTCCAGCATCTCCCGCGCGCTCTGCACGACGCCCGCGGGCACGCCTCGCGCCTGGAGGTCGCGCATAAGGGCGTAGGCGTCCTTGTCCGAGGTCCACTCATTGATGCGCTCCTCCAGTTCGGCCTCGTTGGCCTTGCGGCCCTCGAGGGTCGCGAACTTCTGGTCCGTCGCCCACGCGGGATTGCCCATCGCCTCGACCAGCGCCCGCCACTCGCCGTCGTCGAAGCAGGCGATGGCGATCCAGCGTTCGAAAGCCGGATCGTTGGGGTCGCCCTCCAGGCGCCGGCAGCGGAAGGCGTTGTGCGGCGACGCGTAGGGCAAGCCGTTGCCCGAGCGCGTCTGCACTCGTCCGTTCGCCGTGTAGTCGAAGATCGCTGTCCCCAGCGGGCACACCGACGATTCGAGTTGCGCGCACTCGATGCGCTGGCCCCTGCCTGTTTTCCGCCGGACCCGGAGCGCGGCCAGGATGGCGATGAGGGTGTGGCCCGGGTTGATGACGTAGTCTGGGTAGTTGGTGCCCAGCCCGAAGGGCGGCCGGTTTGGGAAGCCCGACAGGTGGCTGTAGCCCGTGATGGGCGTCAATACCGCGCCGAAACCCAGGAAATCGCGGTGCGGTCCATCGTACCCCTGCATAGGCTGGTAGGCAGCGATGATGCCGGGGTTGACTTGGGATAGCCGGTCGTACGTCAGGCCCCACCGCTCGATGACACGCGGCGTGATGTTCGTCAGAAAGACGTCGGCCCAGGCGGCGAGCTTGAGCGCCAGATCCCTGCCCTTCTCGGTGTTCATGTTCAGCGTGAGGCCGAGCTTGCCCGCGTTGTAGTTGTTGAAGTAGCCGCTGACGTTGTAGCCCGTCTTCCCCTTCGCGAAGGGAGCGACGGTGCGCAGCGCATCGATATGCGACTCGGACTCGACGCGCACGACCGTCGCGCCGAACGTCGCCAGGTGCTCGGCGCAGATGGGCCCGGCGCCAAACCACGAGAAGTCCAGGACCCTTACGCCTTCCAGGGGCATTCTGCCGTCCGCCATCGGTTCCTCGCCTCCCACGCCTAGATGACGCCCGCAGCGCTCAACCGCTGCAACTCGTCGCGGCCAACGCCTAGCTCCTCGCAGTAGACCTCGGCATTGTGCTCGCCGACGCCCGGCGGGCGCCGGTAGATGGCCCACGGCGTTTCGGAGAAGCGGTACGGCGGGCCGGGGTACTGCAGTGTCATCCCAATGTCGTCGTGCTCAACGGCCGTCAGCCACTGGCGGTACTGAAGCTGCGGGTTCTTCGCCAGGTCTTCCGGCGTGCTGACGATGCCGATGAGCAGGCGGCGGCGCTGTCCGTTCTCGTACAGGTCCCACCTGCCCTTGGTCGCGAAGAACCGCTTGAGCACCTCGTTGATGTGGCCCAGGTTCTTGATCTTCTCGCCGATGGTCGATGGGTCCTGCATGAGCCCCGTCAGGAACCGCATGTTCAGATTCACGCAGATGTCGTGGTACGGCTCCTGCGTCAGGTCTTCGGCCGCGTTCTCCTCGATCATCCACTGCAGAAGCTCGGACCAAGGCGCGCCGCCGGGTGTGCCAACGTAGCCGAAGACATAGCCGTCCTTGCACTCGTAGACGCCGATGCCAGGGATGGTGATAGGCAGCGCCCCGCCCGACCCGGTGCGCGTCCGGAGCTGCTGCAGCATGTCCCACGTCTGCATCGCCGTCTCCTGGGCGATGGACAGCGCCTCTTGCATCGAGACGTCGACGTGCTGGCCCTCGCCGTGCGCGTCGCGATGGTACAACGCCATCAGTGTGCCTGCGGCGGCGACGATGGAGGCGGAAGCGTAGCCCTGGCGCAGCGGCGGCACGTTGGGAGGATCGGCGCGCTCGCCCGCCAGCCACATGACTCCGCCCGTCGCCACGCCCACGATGTCGGGCGCCTTGTAGTGGGCGTGCGGGCCTGTTTGCCCGAACCCGGTTATTGACGTGAGGATGACGTCGGGCCTTATCTTCGCCAGATCCGCGTAGCCCAGGCCCAGACCGCCGAGGTAGCCCGGCTCGAAGCTCTCCACGACCACGTCCGCCGACGTGACGAGCTTCCGGAAGAGGTCGCGGCCTTCGGGCTTCTCAAGGTCGAGGGTCACGCTGCGCTTGCTGGTGTTGAGGTTGAGCCAGTACAGGCTGCGCTGCGGGCCGGCCTCGTCCCTGTAGAACGGCGGCAGGTTGCGGACAGGATCGCCGCCGGGCGGTTCGATCTTGATGACGTCGGCGCCGAGGTCAGCCAGGAGCTTCGTGCAGTACTGGCCTATCTCGCCCGCCAGGTCCAGCACGCGAACGTCGCCCAGCGCCGATTCCGCCATCGGTCTCCTCCTGCGCTCCCTGGTCTGTGGCTTGCCGAAGTGTATGACAAGCCCGCCGTTGGGTGAAGCGGCGGGCTCGTGGATGCGCCTGATGGAAAAGCTTACGCCGGGGCCCCGAGCGACGCCCTGACGCGCCCGGCGAGGCCCTGGCTGACGATCTCCGCCGCCTGGGCCACCATTTCCTCGAGGATCGCCTGCGCCGGACGCATCTGGTACAGCATGCCCGATATCTGCCCTGCCGGGTTCATCAGCAGCTCGACCTTCCCGGCGCGGCGCGCCGCGCTCATGATGTCGCCCGACACCAGCGACTGCGGACCCATGGGTAGCGCCGGCACTCCCGACTGCTCCCAAAGCTCGATGAGCGGATTGTTGATGTTGCGCATGGTCTTGCCGCTGTACAGCCGCGTGACGCGCGTGTCTTCTTCCGTCGCCGCCAGGATGCGCTCCTTGAGTTGCTGCGGCCAGTTGGCCTCCTTCGACACCAGGAAGGCCGTGCCCACCCAGACGCCGTCGGCGCCCAGCGCCAGCGATGCCGCGATACCGCGCCCATCGCCGACGCCGCCCGCGGCCAGCACCGGTATCGGCGCGACCGCGTCTACGACCTGCGGCACAAGCGCCAGCGTGCCGATGCGTCCCGTGTGGCCGCCGGCCTCGGTACCCTGCGCGACCACCACGTCGACCCCGCCGTCGGCGACGCGCCGGGCGTTCTTCACGTTGCCGACGAGGGCCACGACCTTCGAGCCGATGGCGTGAAACGCCTCGACGAACGGCGCGGGATTGCCCAGGCCCGATGCGAAGACCGGCACCTTAAGTTCCAGCATCTTGTCGATCTGCTTCTTCGCGAAGGCAGGGCCGAAGCCGACTCGGCGGATGCTCTGCGAGAACTCCTCACGCGCCCCTTTGTCGTCGGGCAGGCCGAAGGTCTCCTTAGCCTTCTGCACGAAATCGCGGTACTGCTGCGGCAGCAGGTCCAGCGGGTTGGCGGGAAGCTGCGCGGGCGCGGCCTGCTCGTTCCCGCCGTTAGCGGCCCGGCCCGGAGCCGGCGCGACCCCCGACGGCAGCAGGATGTCGACACCGAAGGGTTTGCTGGTCAGCGAGCGGACCTTGTTGACCTGCTCCTCGATCTCCTCGGGCGGCATCGTCGCCGCGCCGATGACGCCCAGCCCGCCGCCCTCGGAGACGGCGGCGACGAGTTCGGCCGTGGCCACGCCTCCCATTCCGGCCAGCACCACCGGATACTCGATGCCCAGCACGTCACAAACACGGGTCCACAGGGTTGGCTTGCTCACGGTCGGCCTCCGTCTCTCGAATTCGTGGCGCTCCGGGGCGCGCTCCTGCCCGTGCGGGCGGCGCCCCTGATTGTACACGGAACGGACCGTGCGCAGGACGCGCCCGGCTATAGGAAACAAATGAAGGCCACCTTGATGGCCGTCCCCACCGGGTTCCGTGACGCCACGCTTCGGCGTGGCCTTCATTGGTACGGGAGCGCGCGGCGGCCTTCATGGGCTGCGCAGGACGCCAGAGCAGGCAGGAAGGCCGCGCCGATAGGCTACGCCAGTCGGCTAAGTCAGGACGTCCGCTCGCCCCCGTGCCGATAGCGTACGATCTCGACATCGGTGACCGTGATCAGCCCCTCGGTCACCATCTCGTCAAGAGCCTGCTTCACCAGCTCGATGCGGTCGGCGCGATCGACGACCTGGATGACGATGGGGAGGTCCTCGGACAGGCGGAGGACATGCGTCGTGTGGATGCGGCTGCGCGCGCCGAAGCCCTCGAACCCTCGAATGACCGTCGCTCCCGCCAGCCCCAGCTCGCGCATCCGCTCGACGATGGCCGTCGCCAGCGGCTTGCCGTGCCAGCGGTCGGACTCGCCGATGTACACAGTGAGCGCCTTGCCCGGACCTTCGATCTTCATCGCGCCCTCACGCCAGCCGGCCCGCGAGAATACCAACGTACATCGCCACCAGCCCCACGACCAAGCTTCCCACCAGGTTCGCCGCGAAGCCGAGGAAGTCACTGACCTCGAGGAGCTGCTGGCTCTCCCACATCAGCGTCGAGAACGTAGTGAACGATCCAATGAAACCGACGGCCACCAGCACGCGAACCTCCGAGGGCACGACGATGCGCTCTTCCGTCGCCGTCAGAAACAGCCCGAGGGCGAACGACCCAGCGACGTTGACGGCAAACGTGCCCCAGGCGCTCGGTCCCGTCAGGTCGGCTACCCAGCCCTGGACGTAGTAGCGCGCGATGGCGCCGGCGGCCCCGCCCAGCGCCAGGTACAGCGGGATCATGGCCCTCACAACAAACGATGGCCCCTGCGTCAGCAGGAGCCATCAGCGTTTCACGCAGTTCGGGCGAGCTCCATCGCCCTCGTTCACGGTTCGGGGCGATCATAGCGGCGCGGGGCGCCTCGCGCCAGACGCCCTACCCTTCCTCCTTCGGCGTCATCACCCAACTGAAGAGGATGGCGGCGGCCGACGCCCCCACGATGGGCCCGACCCAGTAGATCCACTGGTCGTCCCAGAACCCCGACACCAAGGCTGGGCCGAACGCGCGCGCCGGGTTCATCGCCGCGCCCGTCAGCGGCCCTGCCATGAGGATATCCATCGAGATCGTGAGGCCGATGGCCAGCGACGCAATGAGGCCCGGGCCGCGCTTGTCGACCGCCGTGCCGTAGACGACGTACATGAGGAAGAACGTGAGGATGGTCTCCGTAACCAGGCCACGCCCGCGCCCGATGATGAGCGCCGCGCCCTCTTTCGCGATGGTTGGCGTCGCCAGGTTCAGATCGTCGGCCAAATCGCCCGGGAAGATGTAACGCAGAAAGAGGGCGGCCACGACCGCCCCCGCAAGTTGCGCGACGATGTAGGCAACCGTCTTCAGCGTGTCGAACTTCCCGGCGAGCCACAGACCGACGGAAATCGCCGGGTTGTACACGCCGCCCGAGATGTGCCCCGCCGCTGCGATCATGAGGCCGATGGCGAGGCCGTGCGCCAGCGCGACAGCGACAATCTGGCCGGGACCGTCGAGGCCCCAGCCGGCCGTGGTCATGATCGAACCTGCGCCGAGGAACACCAGCGCGAACGGCCCAATGAACTCGGCGATGAGGGGCCGGACCCAGTTGGCCAGCGCCTCTTCCGGCAGGAAGTTGCTGGCGTGAAGCTGGCCCCGGAGGTTTGGCGCTCCCGCAGACAAAGTAGCACCTCCAGTTCAAGTAATGTGAATATGCTGGTAAGCTTTTCCCCAGATTCTAGGGATGCCGCAGTAGGATGTCAACTGCTTTGCGCGGCGCGGGCAGGTCCACTCCCCCACGCTGCGCGCGGCGGGTCGGCTGCGTGCTACACTCGCGTCCGAAAGGAGAATCACAGCATGTGGGTCCTCTTCGGCCTCCTCCCGCCCCTGTTCCTGGTCGCCCTTATCGTGGGCGTGGTCGCGTTCGTGATGAGAGGGCGCGGGGCCGAAGGGCGCGGCATCGAGTTCTCCGGAGTGCTCAACGGATACGCGCACGTTGTGATACTCGTCGCGATCTTCCTGTTCGCCGTGGGCGCGTCGTTCCTCATCAAGGCAGGACTGAGCGGAGCCATCGGCCGCGATTTCAGCTACGACACGACCCCGTACCCGTACTACGATCCCTACCGGCCTGTCCCGGAACCGGCGGAGCCAGACGACGGAGAAACCAAACCCGGCGAGCCCGCGGTGGAGGAACCCGATCGCTGGATTGACCCATCAGACGACAATCTCCGCGACGACATCGCCACCGGCGTCACGCTGGTGTTCGTGGGCGCAGTGCTCTTCGCCATTCACGGGACGGGCGCGACTGTGCTCCGCCGCCGAGGCGCGCAGGGTCTGCGCCTCGTCACCCGCGCCTACAACCTGCTAGGCCTGGCGGCGGCCACGGTTGCCTTTCTGTCGGCGGGCGCGGTGGCGCTCAACGACATCCTGCGGCGCTACGCTCTGGACTCTGACGTCGTCGAGCCGTGGCAGGAGCGGCATCCCGGCGAGTCGCTCTCAGTGGCCATCGCGCTGCTGCCGCTGGCGCTCTGGTTCGGCTGGCGGGTCTGGCAGGAGTTCACGCTCGGCGAGGCCGCGCAGGAGAGCGGCGGGGCATCAGCAGAGACCGCCGGGACGCCAGCGGCCTAGCCCCGGGTCACAACAGGGGAGCCGACGCCAGCCATCATCGTCCCGTCGAGCCGTGCCCTCCCCCGGCGCGCGCCGTCTCCGTCAGCGCCTCGGCTTCCACGAGCGGCAGGTCCGCCAGGCGCGTGACGACGAGCTGCGCGATGCGGTCGCCGTCGCGCACGCGGTACGACGAGAGCGACCCCACGCAGTACAGCGTCACCAGCACCTCGCCCCGATAGTCGCTGTCCAGCGTCCCGAAGGTCGCCATCACGCCCTTCGCGCTCAGGCCCGAGCGCGGCCGGATCTGGGCGTCGTAGCCCGCAGGGATGGCGATGGCGACGCCGGTCGGCACCTTCACTGGGTCGCGGCCGACGTCGACGTACCCGGGCGCAGGAAGGCAGGCGCAGAGGTCGTAGCCGGATGCGCCGCAGGTCGCGCGCTCCGGCAGGCGGGCCTCAGGGCGCATGCGCTGGATGCAGATGGCCGGCTCCGGCACGGCTGCTCCGGTAAAGAGGGACGCCCGCGCCGAAGTCGCGAGCGCCGGGATAACAGAGAAACCAGGGTCAGGCGGTGACGGCTTCCTTCTCCGCCGCCTCCTCGGGCCACGCGCGCTGCTTCAGTATCTCGCGCGGCGGGTCGATGTAGATCGCGTTCCAGCCGCAGACCGTCTCGCACAGACGGCAGCCGGTGCACTTCCTTTCGTTGACCACCGTGACGCCGAAGAAGTCGCCTGTGTACTTCTCGGACTCACCCAGGCTCAGAGCGTCGAACGGGCAGATCTGGATGCACAACTCGCAGCCCGAGCCGATGCAGTTGTCCTCGATGACGATGGCCTTCGGCCACTCTTTACGCGGGAAGGTGCGGCACACGTCGCCCAGTTCGTCGAGGATCGCCTCGGGCGGGCAGACGACGCCGCAGGCGCCGCACTCGATGCACAGCGCGGGGTCAATGACGTGCAGCTTGTTGCGCTCGCCGCTGATGGCGTCGGTAGGGCAACGCTTGGTACACGCGGTACAGCCGATGCAGGTCTCGACGATGGTGTATGGCACGACTGGCTCCTGAGCGCCTCGCTGTTCGCGTCCCGCGGCCTGAAGAACAGCCCTCGCTTCTTGCCGCTGGAAATCAGTATAGGGGCGCGGGATCGGGTGAACAACCGGGGGCAGATAGCGCTGGAAGGAGGTTCCGGCATCGTCCGGCAGCGACCCCACTGATGCCGCTTGACAACTTGCAGGGCAGGCCTAGCATAGATACGTCAACCCCAGCCGCACGTCCCTCACGGAAGGAGGAGCCACAGGATGCTACGCATCACAACGTGGCGTCCCACGGGACCGGCCCGCAACGACGTCACCCAGTCCATGGTCATCCAGACCGCGAACGAAATGTGCGCCGCCCTGGAGAAGGTGCCAGGGGCAGGCAAGGTACGCTGGTACTACGGCAATGGAGGCATCGTGACCATCGGCGAGCCCGACAACTACGGCGTCGCCGACAGCATCCTCACGTCACCCGCTGCCCAGAGCGCCGTAGCCAGGTTCCTCGGCCTGGGCTTCGGCATCGCCGAGGACCAGTTCCTCCTCGAAGCGGCCCGCGTCATGCCCTTCATAGAGGCACAGCAGGCCGTCGAGGCGGGCCTCACGCGCTAGCGCCCGACGGGCACGGTAGGAGAGAGGCGGAGGGCTGGGGCCGCCTCTTCTCCCTCGGCCGTAACCAGGGGATTACAGTCGCGTTTCAAATTGGAAGAGCCTTAGAAAGGCCGGTCGTAGCAGCCGTGGCTTTGCCGATACTGGAGACAGGATGCCACTTTTCTTTCTGAAGAGACGGCCTGTCATCCCACCTGCCGAGTCCAACGTCATCCCGGAGAGTCTGCGCGACAGCGGCCTCATGGCGCTCTGGTATCTCGTCTACCGTCTTAACGGCGAGTTGGAACGCGCCCGGCGCTACGATCGTCCTTTGTCCGTCATAGTCGGGGAGCAAGCGGCGTTGCCGGGAGAGCAGCCCTCGCCGGGGGCCCTGAGCGCAGCGTCCGCAGCCGCTCGCACCATCACGCGCTCGACCGACTTCGCCGGCTGGATCGGCCATGGCCGCATACTGGTCGTCCTGCCTGAGACTCCCGCCGCCGAGGCCGAGGTCGTGGCCTCGCGCTGGCGGAATGAGTTATGGCTGCGCACTCACACGCGCGGCGGCGCGAAGTGGCGCACCGAGGTCATAGGCGACCCATCTGTCTACGCCACGGCCGAGGACCTGATAGCCGCAGCCAGCCGCCTGCTGGAACAGCGGGTCGTGGGTTGAGAAGCGCCATCGAGCGCAGCCCTACCATCGCCGGAGCGGCGGCGGCCGCCGCTGCGGCCACCGGCGTTGCGGCGCTGGCCACGGGCGCCTGGATAGCCGCGGGTTTCTCCGCGGCCACAGTCGCCCTTCTGGCGGCGTTTGCCGTGCCGTCGCGCAGACCCAGAGCCACCACGACCGACGGCGCATACAGCGCGCTGGTGCGCAAGATGGCCGAGCAGGCCGAGGCCGGACGCAAGCTGGTGATCTACGAGCGACAGACGGGCCTGTACGCCTACTGGTACCTCAGTCTTCGCTGCGAGGAGGAATGCGATCGCTCGGCTCGGTACGAGCGCACCCTCACGCTCCTGACCATCGAGCCCTCGGCCGGAAGCAACGCCCAGGCCGTCCAAGGACAGATCGGTGAGTGGCTGCGCACGAGACTGCGTCCCGTCGACCTGGCCGCCTACGCGGGCAACGCGCGCTACATCGCGCTGCTGCCGGAGACGGGCGCGCAGGGCGCCGACGTGGTGACCGGCCGCCTGCGCCGCGACGTCGCCGACATCGACGTCGGCGTGGCCGTCTTCCCTCAAGACGGCGTCACGTTCGAGAAGCTGTACGGCGGCGCCTGCGCCCGCCTTGCCGCGCCGGCGCAGGAAGCCGCCTGAGCCTCCCACGTCGCAACCCGGAACCCAAGCCAGGCGAAGCTGGGGTGGCCCTCCGGGGTCTCCGCCGAACACAGAGCAGTGGTGGTTGTGAAGAAGGAAAGTGGTCGGGGCGACTGGACTTGAACCAGCGACCTCTTGACCCCCAGTCAAGTGCGCTACCATGCTGCGCCACGCCCCGGCCTGGCGTACGAATGGTAGCACGCCGCCGGTCCGCGGGGCCAAGCCGGGGTCAGGCTCAGACGCTCATCCCGCCGAGGATCACGATGGCAAGGCCCGTCGCGCTGACCGCCGCGAACTCGATAGCTACGCTGCGGTTGAGGTGGCCGATCAGGTGGTGGTGGATCAGCCCGCTCGTCAGATAGAAGGCCAGCAGCAGGAAGACACCGGCCAGAAAGCCTTCCAGCGGCACGTAGTACAGCGTCCACCGCAACTCCGCGACTAGCAGGCCCGTTGCCGTCGCGTACACCAGCGTCCGGTAAGGGTCGGCCTCGGCCTCGCGGAAGACCTCTACCGCCAGCAGCAGGCTTACCAGGCCGACGGCGAACGCCGACGGCAGGAGATCGACGTCGAAGCTGTAGACGACGGCGTAGAAGCCGAACGCCGTGAGGTACGTCAGTACGTTCAAGGCGAAGCGCGCCGTGTGGTGCGCAGGCGCGAGCGGGTCGACCGACTCGTACTCCGCCTGGGCTGCGATGCCGAACAGCACGGCGCCGCCGGCCACCGCCAGGGCGTTCCAGTAGCCCTCGACCATCTCCTCGAGGAAGAGCCCTGAGCCCAGCGTGAACAGCACGGGCACGAACAGGTAGGGAGCCGTGTCCGCCGGATTCCGGAAATCGCCCAGAGGGTGCGGGCGGACGACGCCGTCCATGCCCAGGCCCATCAGGACCACGACCACCAGCAAGACCCAGGGCTGCGTGGGCTCAACGGAGAGGAACAGCCCCATGCCCGCCGCGTAGGCGATGGCCAGCAGGGGTACACGGCCCGCCTGGGGGATGGCCCTGTCGAAGAAGGGCCGAGGAACATCGTCCGGCACACCGAGCGACGGCCGCTCGAGCGTCGGCGACTGCTTGGCCATTATGTCCTCAGGTATCCGGACGCCCCCTGCCCTTGGAGGGGCGGCCTCTCTCGCTTCCTAAGTCGCCGGGATTGTAGAAGGCCGCTCGCACCGTGTCAAATCGCCAATAACCCTCGTACGATGCCTTCCATGCCCCTGATAAAGGGGAAATTCCGCCCCTATCGGCCCTAGTCCCATCCTCCGGTACCATACCACCGTGATTCGAGAGGAATTGCCGGACGCCCTTGCTCGCGCGGCCCGCGAGGTCGGAACGCGCCACCCTCGCATCGTCCGCATCCTCGCCTTCGGTCCGGCGCTGGAGGATGACCCAAACGGCGACTTGCGCTGGCTCGTCATCGTGGACCGGCGTGACCGGAGCGCCGAAGCCGCCGCCGTGCGCGACCTGCGCGAGGCCACCGGGCGCTCCTGCGACTTCTTCGTGACCGACGAGCGGCGGTTCCAGATGTCGGAGCGGCCGGGGGCAATGGCCGACGAGCTGGCGCGCGCCGTCCGACTTTACGTCCGCGACGAGCCGCGCGCCTGACGCCTCAGCCTTTCGGGCGCTCGCCGTAGTCGCCGTGAGGCCGGTCGCGGCGGCGCACGGCCTCGCGGAAGCCCTCCTTCATCGCCAGATCACGCCAAGCGACGCCCTCGGGCGTGTGGCGGGCGACGCCGTCGAACACCGCTCCGATGAGCTGCGACGTGCGCAGCCCCATGTTCTCGTACGCCTGGTTCACCAGCAGCTTGTTCATCACGAGCTGGTTCGTGGGGATTTCAACGAGGCGGCGCGCGAAATGCTCGACCGCGCCCGCCAGCTCCGCCGCGGGGACAACCGCGGACACGAGGCCGATGCGCTCGGCCGTCGCCGCGTCGATGGCGTCGCCGGTCAGCATGTAGCGCTTGGCGTGCTCAAGCCCCAGACGGTAGACCCACATCATGGTCGTCGGCGTGCCCCAGACGCGGGCCGGCGGATAGCCGATGTGCGCGTCGCCGGCCATGAAGATGAGGTCGCTGCACAGGGCCATGTCGGTGCCGCCACCGACACACCACCCGTGCACCTGCGCAATCACGGGTTTGGCGCTATGCCAGAGGCTCATGAAGGCCCGGACGTTGCGCGACATCATCCGGTAGTCGTCGATGGGATCCCACATGCCGCCGCGGCGTTCCTGGACCTCGTGTTCGGCGCGCGTGCCCATGTCGAGGTCGTAGCCGGCGCAGAACGCTCGGCCCGCGCCACTGAGGACGATGACCTTCACCTGCGGGTCGGCGTTTGCGCGGGCAACTCCCTCCTCAAGCTGCGCGATCAGGCGTCCGTTGATGGCGTTGAGGCGCTCGGGCCGGTTGAGCGTCAGGCGGGCCAGCGGTCCACCGGCGCTGTAGAGGACTGCGTTTTCCTGGTCCACGGTGGTTCACCTCCGTCTGGGCGGCGCGGTGGGAGCGCCGGGTTGCGGCGGGCTTGCGATGTTATGGTATGCTATTCGGCGAGGGTCCAGGTTCCCGGAGACGGCGTCCGTTCTGCCCATGGGCGCGCCACCGGGTCGGGCCCTTTCTTCATACAGTTTGGCCGCGGGCGGCGCCATCTCCCACACGCCGCCCGCGGCCGTCTTTCCTGCCGGCTGGCAGGTTCCCCGTGGCGGGGTTTGGAGGTCGCTCCGCTATGGCGGAGAGACCCGTCCTTCCTGAGGAAGGACGCGCTCCTGGCTAGACAGACACCTCCTTCCTTCTGCCTTCGCTCACCTACCGCATCGCCACCGGGCGGCGCAGGAAGGTGGGCAACTCCGTGTCGTGCTGGTCGGGCACGCGCTCGACGACGGTGGTGCGCGCGGGCGCTTCTTCGCTCTCGCCCGCGTCCCGCGCCGAAAGCGGCTGCGGGCGCGCGAAGCCCGTGGCGATGACCGTGACCTTGACCTCGTCGCCCAGCTCGGTGTCGACAGCCGTTCCGAAGATGATCTCGGCGTCCGGGTCCACCACCTCGTGAATCACCTGGGCCGCCATGTTCAGCTCCTGCAGCGTCAGGTTCTTGGCGCCCGTGATGTTGAACAGCACGCCCTTCGCTCCGGCGATGTTCACGTCCAGCAGCGGGCTCTGGATGGCGTCACGCGCCGCGTCGGCCGCGCGGTTCTCGCCCTTCGCCCGTCCGATGGAGAGCAGAGCGGGCCCGGCCTGATTCATGATCTTGCGCACGTCCGCGAAGTCCAGATTGATCTCGCCCGGCAGCGTGATGATGTCCGAGATGCCGCGGATGCCCTGCAGCAGCACGTCGTCGGCCATGCGGAACGCCTGCTCAACGGTCACGGACTGGTCGCAGAGCTTGAGGAGGTGGTCGTTAGGGATGACGATGAGCGTGTCGACCCTCTCCTGCAGCCGCTGGATGCCCTCCTCGGCCTGCAGGCGGCGCTTCGACCCTTCGAAGCCGAAGGGCTTGGTGACCACGCCGATGGTGAGCGCCCCCGCCTCGCGGGCGACCTCGGCGATGACCGGCGACGCCCCTGTGCCGGTGCCGCCGCCCATGCCGGCGGTGACGAAGACCATCTCGGCCCCGCGCACGGCCTCCAGCAATTCCTCGCGGTTCTCCTCGGCGGCGCGTTCGCCCTTCTGCGGGTCGCCGCCCACGCCGAGCCCTCGCGTCAGCCGGTCGCCGATGCGGATGCGGACGTCGGCGTTGAGGTGTTGGAGCACCTGGAGATCAGTGTTGACGGCCACGAACTCCACGCCAGGGACCTGTTCGGCGATCATGCGTTTGACCGCGTTGCAGCCGCCTCCGCCCACGCCCACCACTTTGATGGGCGGAAGCCCGTCTGAGTTGCTCCTTCGCTGCGTCATGCGTTCCTCCTTCGGAGATGCTGAGGAACAAGCGGCCTGGAACAGGGATTCCGCCTCAGGCGAACCGTTCCGCCATCCCAACCCATCCTTGCTCCGAGTCCTCCCGTCTTGCGCTGCGCCGGGCGCTCCTACTCCGGCAGCAGGATGCGCGCCCAGTTGCTCACCTTCTTCAGCCAGCCGTCGCCAGCGATGAAGCCGGGGCGGGGCCTCCGTGCCCACGCCGCCGCTTCTTCCTCCCGGACCACCCACTGCAGGAGCCCGACGCTGGTGGCGTATGCGGGGTCCGTCAGCGTGTCGGTGAGCCCGTGGATGTTGCGCGGCACTCCTGTCCGCGCGGGAAGGCTAGTCACCTCCTCCGCGAGCTTCTCTATGCCGGCCAGCTTCGCCGTGCCGCCGGTTAGCACCAGCCCGGCCGACATGATGTCGTCATGCACCGCGCGCTTCATCTCGGTCATCACCATCTCGAGGATCTCCTCGACCCGCGCCTGGATGACCTCGCAGATGCGGCGGCGTGACACCGCCTTCTGCCCCTCGCTGCCGAACGCGGCCAGCTCGACCTCCTCTTCCGGTTCAACGGTGCTGGGCAGGCAATGGCCGTACTTCTCCTTGGCCAGCTCGGCCGACTGATACGGGCAGCGCAGCCCGACCACCAGATCACGCGTGATGTGGTTGCCGCCCACCGGCAGCACAGCGACGTGAATGACGCTGCCCTCGAGGTACATCGCGATGTCGGTCGTGCCGCCGCCGATGTCCACCAGCGCGACGCCCTCTTCCTTCTCCTCCTGCTGCAGCACGGATTCGGCCGCCGCCAGCGGCTCCAGCACCAGGCTGTCGACCTGCACGCCGACGCTCTCGACGCACTTCGTCAGGTTCTGCATCGCCGTCTCGAGGCCGGTGACGATGTGCGCCTCGACGTCGAGGCGCTGGCCGTACATGCCCAGCGGGTCGGTAACGTGGTCCTGGCCGTCGACGATGAAGTAGCGCGGCACGACGTGCAGGACCTGCCGGTTCGTCGGGATGCTGATGATGCGCGCGCCGTCCAGCGCCCGGGCCACGTCTTCCTGCCCGATGGGCCGCGCGCGATCGGGGATAGCAACGATGCCGCGGTTGTTCAGGCACCCGATGTGGCTCCCGGCGATGCCCACGTGCGCCGACAGGATCCGCGTCCCCGACGAGCGCTGGGCCTTGTCCACCGACACGCGGATAGAGTCGGTGGCGTCGCGGATATTCTCGACCATGCCCTTGCTGATGCCGCCAGAGGGCGCGACGCCCACGCCGAGGATGCGGAGATCGGCTTCGCTCGTCACCTCGCCGACGACGGTTGTGACCTTCGTGGTGCCCACGTCGATCGCCGCGTAGGTTCCGCCTCTTACCACTGGCCGACCTCCTTTCGCCGGTGACGGCCGCTCACCGGTACGACAGCCTGTCGCCAAACCGCAGGTCCACGGCGCGCACGGTCTGGCCTTCGGCCTGGGCTCGCGCCAGAATCGCCTGCAGCGCCGCCAGCTTGTACTCCATGTCGCGCGAATCGCCGAACGTGACCCGCAGACCGCCCTGCAGCACCGCCGTCAGCCCGTCGCGCTGGCGGTGTTCCCACGAGAGCGCGACGCCGCCGAGCTGCTCGGGCGGGACCGACTGGATGCGCCGCACCAGCTCCACCGCGCCCGGGTCCACCCGCTGGCCGGGGGCGGGCGCCTCGACGGCGTCGGCGCTGATGATGACAGGCGCGCCTTCGTCGGGCAGCGTGTTCGCCAGAACGTATCCTTCGGCGTCGATGGGATATTGCCGCCCCTGCACCTGCCAGAGGCCCCACGCGCGCCGCTCGGTGATCTGGATGCGCACGCCGGTGAACCCCTCGCGCGTGATGCGCGCGTCCTCGACCTCTGGAAGTTGCATGACGCGCGCGCGCGCGCTGTCGATGTCGAGCGCCAGCGAGTTCTGACCCTCCAGCCCTGCCGACGCGCGCACCAGATTCGGGTCCAGCGTCTTCGTCCCCACCACGCGCACGTCGCGCACCGTGACGTAGGGCGAGTGGTACAGCCACACACCGCCCGCCGCCAATGCGCCCGCCAGGACGAGGAGCGCCGCCACCCTGGCGTGCCAGCCGCGGATGCCACCGCTCTCCTGACGCCGGGCGTACGCCCGCCCGGTGGTGGCTCGCGCGTAGGGTGACGCCGCCCGGCCCCGTGTCCGCCGCGCGCTAGTCATCGAAGCCTTCTCCCACCAGCGTGATCTCCGGCTCCAGGTCCACGCCCGACTGTTCGCGAACGCGCGCCAGCGCCAGGTCCATCAGCGCCTTAACGTCGGCGGCGCGCGCCGCCCCAAGGTTGACGATGAAGTTGCAGTGCCTGTCCGATATCTGCGCGCCGCCTATGCGATGCCCGCGCAGGCCGGCGGCCTCGATGAGCCGCCACGCCGGCCTGTCCGGAGGGTTCTTGAACACCGAACCTGCGTTCCTCCCGCGCGGCTGCGCCGCCAGCCGCTTCTCGTCCAGCGCGGCGATGCGCCGCTGCAGCTCCTTGGCGTCGGAGCGCCAGACGACGACGGTCGCGTCGAGCACCACGCGGTCGCGGAATATGCCGCGCGTAAAGACGCTGCCCCGGTATGCTAGGTCGAGGTCCTCGGCGGGCACGGGATGCGCGGCGTCGGTCCCGTTGACGATGGTCACGGCGCGCAGCGCGTCGGCGAGGCAGCCGCCGTAGGCCCCGGCGTTGTAGACGACGGCGCCTCCGACCGTACCGGGAATGCCGCACGCCCACTCCAGCCCGGCGTAGCCGCGCTTCGCGAGGTTGCGGGCCAGCGACGCGAAGCTCGCCCCCGACTCGACGGTCACGACACAGCGGCCGTCGCCCAGGTCCTCCAGTTCGCCCTCGCGGCGCGCCTCGTTCGCGATCACCACGCCGCGAATGCCGCCGTCGCCCACCAGGATGTTCGAGCCGGACCCGAGCACGAAATGGGCCGCGCCGTGCTCGCGGGCAGTGACGATGATGCGCCGCAGCTCGTCCGACGACCGCGCGACAGCGAACACGTCGGCCGGGCCGCCGATGCCGAACGTCGTGTGCCGCGACAGAGGCTCGTCCCGCCGCATCTCCACACCCTGACGCTCCAGCACCGCCGCCAGCTTCTCGTAGCCACGAGAGCGGCGGCGCCTTCCGCTGGTCGCGCTCAGCCGCGTCAGCGTCATAGGGCCGACCCGGTCGACGTCGCCCGCGCCGATGGTCAGCAGTACGTCGCCCGGCCGTAGTTCCGACGCCAGTCGCTGCGCCGCCTCCTCGAACGTCGCCGCGTAGCCCGGATTTGGCTTCTCGATGGCCTCGGCGAGGTCTTTCCCACTGAGGCCCTGCGCGGGGTCCTCGCGCGCAGCGTAGGTCTCGAGGATGAACAGGCGGTCCACCTCGCCGAAGCACGTCTTGAAGTCGTCCAGCAGGTACTGCGTCCGCGTGTAGGTGTGCGGCTGGAAGATGGCGACGATCCTGCGGCCCGGGTAGCGCACGCGCGCCGCCGCCACCGTCGCCTTGATCTCCGTCGGGTGATGGGCGAAGTCGTCGACGACAGTGACGCCCCCCGCCTCGCCAACAAGCTCGAACCGCCGCTGCACGCCCCGGTACGCC
>JBBITS010000017.1:7832-18921 GCA_037440665.1 Chloroflexota bacterium | reverse complement strand
TGACCCCGTGATGACGTTGATGACGCCCGGCGGCGCTCCGGCCTCGGCGATGATCCGTCCCAGTTCGAGCGTGGACGCGGGCGTGAACTGCGACGGCTTGACGACGAGTGTGCAGCCCGCGCAGATGGCCGGCGCGATCTTCCAGCTCACCAGCAGCAGCGGAAAGTTCCACGGCGTGATGATGCCGACGACGCCGACGGGCTCCTTCACCGCAATCCCCACAGCGTCGGGCGCGTAGTTGGTGATCGCCTCCTCTGTTGGGTCCAGCGCCACGCCGGCGAAGTACTCGAAGACGTCGGCGGTAGCGGCGACCTCGGCGATGGCCATGCCGATGGGTCGCCCCACTTCTTTCGAGAGGACGGTCGCCACCTGGTTCATCTCCGCCCGCAGCCTGTCGGCCGTGCCGCGGAGGATGGCGTGGCGCGTCTTGGCATGGGAGCGCGGCCAGTCGGTTTCGTCAAACGTCTTGCGGGCAGCGAGGATGGCGGCCTGGGCGTCGGCGACTTCGCCCCAGGGGAACGTGGCGACGACTTCGCCCTCGTTGGCCGGGTTGCGCCGTTCGAAGCGCTCCCCGGATTTCGCCTCGACCCACTGGCCGCCTACGAGGTTCTGATACGCCTTGGAAGTGGCGGGCGCTTTCGCTTCGGCCACCATGACCGGCTCCTTTCGAAACAGGGATATGCCCGGATGTCGATTGCGACGTGAGGAAGCGAGGGCCGGGCGCTGCGCCTCCCGCTATCGAACCTAGCACCCGCATAACGGGCGGTCAACCGCGCTTGGTTGCCACGGGGCGGCGTCTGCCGCACAATGCGGCCGAGATGTATCGACCCTGGCAAGCACGGCGCAGGCAGGATATTGCAGTCGCGAGGCGGCGGCTGGAGCTGGCGCTGCTCCTGTTCGGCGCCGTGCTAGTGGCCGGCGCCACTGGTTACATGATCATCGAGGGCTGGGGCCCTCTCGACGCCATCTACATGACCGTCACGACCGTCACGACGGTGGGCTTCAGGGAGGTCAAGGAGCTTGATACGCCGGGGCGAATCTTCACCATCTTTCTGGTACTCTTCGGCGTTGGGACGGCCTTTTACCTGCTGACGGCCACGGCGGCCGCGCTGGTGGAAGGCGATCTGCCCGGCGTGTTCGGGTACGGACTGATGCAGAACAAAATCCGCTCTCTTCGCGATCACTACATCCTCTGCGGTTTCGGCCGGGTGGGGAAGGAGATCGCCCGCGAGTTCTCGGAGCGCGGCGTGCCGTTCGTCGTCGTCGAATCCAACGAGGAAGAGGTGGCGGCGGCGTTGGAGCAGAGCTACCTGCTGGTCGAAGGCGACGCCACGCAGGACAGCACACTGGCCGAGGCCGGCATCGACCGCGCGAAGGGATTGCTGGCGGCGTCGGACTCCGATTCGGGCAACACCTACATCGTGCTCACGGCGAAGGCGCTGAACCAGACGCTATTCGTCGTGGCGCGGGCGGGCAAGTCCGAGAGCCGCAGCCGCCTCTACCGCGCGGGCGCGGACCGCGTGATCTCGCCGTACACCATCGGCGGGCGGCGCATGGCGCTGTCGGCGCTGCAGCCGATGGTGCTGGACTTCATCGACCTGCTATCGGTCGGGCGGCACGGGGAGCAGATCCTGGCGGAGGTGCAGATCGACGAGCATTCCACGCTCGCCGGAGGCCGTCTGGACCAGGTATTCGCGGCCTGCCCATCGGCCAAGGTGCTAGGGATACAGCGCGCCACCGGCGACACGGTGGTCGGGCCGGGCGCGAGCGAGATTCTGCGCGCCGGCGATCGTCTGATCCTGCTAGGAAACGAGCCCGACCTGGCGACCTTCAGCGAGCGCTTTCGCGTCGCGCCCCTGGGCGAAGCGGCCGCTGCGGACCCGGCGGCCGCCGCGTCGCAGCCGTGATCCATGCCGTTCATCACCTTTGAAGGCGGCGAGGGATCGGGCAAGAGCATTCACGTCCGGCGGTTAAGAGACCGCCTGGCCGCCCGCATCGGCGACGTCGTCCTCACTCGCGAGCCTGGTGGCACGACGCTGGGCGAGCGCCTCCGCGGGGTGCTGCTGAACCGCCCGGCCGGTGAGCGGCTGGAACCCCTGAGCGAGCTTCTGCTCTTCGAGGCCGCGCGCGCCCAGCTCGTGGCCGAGGTCATCGCGCCAGCGCTGGAGCGCGGGGCGACGGTGCTCTGCGACCGCTACGCCGACTCCAGCCTCGCCTACCAGGGCTACGGGCGCGGGCTCGACGTAGGGCTCATCAACCGCCTGAGCACCGTCGCCACGGGCGGCCTTACGCCCAACCTCACGGTGCTGCTGGACGTGCCGGTGGAGCTGGGGCTGTCGCGACGGCAGGCGCAGGGCGGCGTGAACAGCCTCGATGGCGAAGACGTAGCGTTCCATGAGCGAGTCCGGCGCGGCTACCTGGAGATGGCGCGGCGCGAGCCCGCGCGCTGGCGCATCGTCGACGCCTCCGGCTCCATCGACGAGGTGGCCGAGGCCATCTGGTCCGTCGTCAGGGAGTGGCTGGGGTAAATGCCGGCCACCCTTCAGGGTGGCCTTCTCTGTCGATTTCCGGAAGGCCGGTTTTTGGTCATTGACAAGACAAGTGGTACAGCCGGCAGGAGTGCGGTGGGCTGGCGAGCGGGTCAAACAATCGACCTCGCCTTCCACCTCACCCACTCGGTCCCCTTCTCCGCGTCGCGCGGAGAGGGGGATGTCGGCAGACAGGGGGTGAGGTGAGAAGTGACCTCCATGCCATCACATCCGGCCAGCAGCTTTGGGCCAGATATTTCCCCAGTGACCATCAAGGTGGCCGTCGCACATTGGCCGACGTAATTGCTGGCCACCCTGAAGGGTGGCCTTCCTTATCTATTTTCGGATGGCATCCATTCTACGACGCTACGGCGCCGACGGCGCTCTCGACCATCGACCGGAAGATCAACAGACCATCCTCGCCGCCCAGCAGCGGGTCCGACGAACGCTCGGGGTGCGGCATCATGCCGAGCACGTTGCCGCGCTCGTTGAGGATGCCGGCGATGTTGCGCTTCGAGCCGTTGGGGTTGGCCTCAGGCGTCACTTCTCCTTCGGGCGTCGCGTACCGGAATAGTACACGGCCCGAACGCTCCAACTCGTCCAGCGTGGCGTCGTCAGCGTAGTAGTTCCCTTCGCCGTGCGCGATGGGCGCCATGAGCACCTGACCCGGGCGGCACTCCGACGTGAAGACCGTGTCGTTGCGCTCGACGCGCAGGTACGTGGGCACGCACCGAAACTGGAGGCTGTCGTTGCGCATGAGGACGCCCGGAAGCAACCCCGCCTCGCACAGCACCTGGAAGCCGTTACAGCTGCCGATGACCGGCTTCCCCTTCTCGGCGTGCTCCGCGACGGCCTGCATCACGGGAGAGAAGCGGGCGATGGCGCCACAACGAAGGTAGTCGCCGTAGGAGAACCCTCCCGGCAGCACGATGGCGTCGTACGCGTCCAGATCGCGCTCGCGGTGCCACACGCGGTCGGCCCGCTGGCCGAGGACGTCGCGGAGGACGTAGACGCAGTCGAAATCGCTCCAGGTGCCGGGGAACACGACGACAGCGAAGCGCAAGAAGCCTCCTTCGACGCCACCGAGGCCGACCGGCAACCCCGCGCGTCTCGGCGGCCCCAGCCTGAGTATAGCCGGTCCCGCCTCTGTGATCAGTGCGACACGGTGCGCGGATGGCCCTTGCGGCTTTCAGCGTCGCTCGCCCGCTGGGGCGACGCAGCGAAGAAACGGCGGCCGGCCAGGCGGCGCTCGGCCTCCGTCGGCTCGGGGTACTCGATGCGCGGGTGGTAGACGCCCCGCAGGGTCGCCTTGAACGACTCCCCGACCGTGCGCAGGTCACGGAAGGTCAGATCGCACTCGTCGAGCTGGCCTTCGCTCACGCGCTCGGCGATGGCCTGATCGACGAGGCGGTCGATGGCCTCGGCCGAGCGGTCGGGGCTGCTGCGGACGTAGGCTTCGCAGGCGTCGGCGAGCATGACGATGGCCGTCTCCCGCGACTGCGGCTTCGGGCCGGCGTACCGGAAGACCTCCGCATCCACCTCCGGCCGCTTTTCGGCCGCCTTGCGGTAGAAGTAGGCGACTAGGCGCGTGCCGTGGTGTTCGGGGATGAACTGGCGCACGCGGTCCGGCAGGTGGTGCTTTCGCGCCAGTTCGAGCCCGTTGGTGATGTGCTCTACGATGCGGGCGGCGCTCTCCTCCGGCGGCAGGTCATCGTGCGGGTTGTCGCCACCGAGCTGGTTCTCGATGTATAACCCCGGCTGCAGCACCTTTCCGATGTCGTGGTAATAACAGCCGACGCGCGTCAGCAGCGGATCGGCGCCGACGAGGTCGGCCGCGCGCTCGGCGAGGTTGCCGACGACGACGCTGTGGTGGAAGGTACCCGGCGCCTCGGCCTGTAGACGGCGCAGCAGCGGTGAGTTGAGCTGTGACAACTCCATGAGCTGCACCCGCGTCGTGATGCCGAACAGGAAGCCCACGGTGACGAACGCGCCCGCCGCCAGGAAGCCGGACCCAACGCCGTTCACCGCCGACACCGCGGCCATCCACGCCAGATCGCCTGTTTCGCGGTCGCTGTCGACGAACCACGTCGAGAGCAGGACGGCGAACGACACGCCGGCGACGACGAGCGCCGCGCTTAGGTAGCGCTGCAGACGCTCGGCGCGGTTCATCATGTAGACGCCGGCCAGCGCGCTGAACCCGTACACCAGCATCAGCCGCAGCGCGTCGAGCGCGTGCACGGTGACCACGAGCGCGAGGTCGGGAAGGAACACGGCCGTGAGCGTGACCAGGGCGCCGAGCAGTCCGGCGACGACGACGGCCACGCCCGTCTCCAGGAGCGCGGCGACAGCCATGGGCGCCGCCGCCACCGGCAGGACGAACGCCAGGAAGTGACGCTCCTCGTCGGGCAGGATGAGCGAGAAGTACACGCGGGCCAGCAGCAGGGGCGCGGCCAGCGTCAGCGCCAGCAACAGGAGCGGACGACTGCCTGCTACGCCCTGCGGCTGCAGGAACAGCAGGTACAGCGACAGGGAGACTGCGGCCACTGCCGAGATAACAACGACCCCGAAGACGGCGCCTGCCCGGAAGCGCCCTGAGAGCAGCCCCGCTTCTTCCAGCGCCTCCACCGTCTCCTCGGTGATGACCTGGCGCACCTCGACGATTGTCTGCCCCTCGGCGTAGCTGACCTGCGCCGGTACGACGGCACGACGCGCCTCCTCGCGCGCCGCTTCCGTCGCGTTCTCGTCGACAATCATGGTGGAAACGACGAGAGGGCGGACGACCTCCACGACGACGAGGGCTGTTTCCGCCCCAGCGTCGACCGGCAGGCGGCTGGCGAGCGTGTTTCGCGCTGTGCCCACGGTGGCAGCGTCGAGCGGACCCGCCAGCGTCTCGCCCAGAACGCGGCGGGCCTCGGCGATGGCCGCCTGCCAGTCCTCATCACTGAGGTTGAGGAGAGCCGACGCGGCCTCGGCCGACAGCCCTCCGAGGTCGCTCACCTCGGCCAGCGCGGCTAGCTTTGCCGCCTGCGCGGCGTCGTCGTTGCGGATGCGCGTGGCGGCGGCCAGCGCGGCATCGAGCCTGGCAAGCTGCGCCGAGCGCACCGAGGCGTCGTACGAGAGCACGTCAGGGACGGCTCTGGCGGCTTCTTCCTTTTGCTGCTCCGTGAGCCGCTCGGAGACGAACGTGAAGGCGCGGGGGGCCTTGACGGTGCGCGACGCCGTCTCGCCCACGTTCACCTCGACGCGCCGCGGGTAGATGGGGAAGAGGGCGACGACGAGGGCCACGAACGCCGCTACCGCGAACGCGAACGCCGACGCGGGAGTGATGGTTCGCCCACTGTTCATCGCGGCTCAATCATAGCAGAAGGGGGTTGCGCGTCCCGGCGTGGAGGCATACACTCAATGCAGTCGCCGCTTCAGCGGCGCCTTCACAATCGCACATCGATACCACGGCCGGCAGCGAAGTCCGGTGGAAGTCCGGCGCTGTCCCGCAACTGTAATCCGCCCCGAGCGGAAAGCCAGGCCGCCTGGCGGCCGTGGATGTCAGCAGGCCTTCGAGGAAAGGCACGGGCATGTCCGGAACGCAAGCTCACCCCTGTCCTCACGGCAGGGGTTTTCCTTTGCCGGGACGATCGCACGCCTCGCGCCAGTCCTCGAACGGGAGACTCCCGCAACGGGCGGGCAGGAGGAGTAGCGCGTGACGAAGTGGTTGTCCCTGGCACTGACGTTTTGCGCCGTCTTTCTAGCGGCGTGTAGCGATTCCGGCGATGGCGGCTCGCCCACAACGGCGCCCGCCGGACGCACGCCGGAAGCGACGCTTCCGGTCGAAGTCGAACGCAGCGACGGCGAAGTCCTGCGGCTGGACAAGCCGCCGTCGCGGGTCGTTTCACTGTCTCCCGCGGTGACCGAGATCATCTACGCCATCGGCGCCGAGGACGCGTTGGCGGCCGTGGACCGGTACTCCGATTATCCAGCCGAGGCGGCGGCGTTCGAGCCGCGCCTGGACGCCTTCGAGCCCAACGTCGAAGCCATCGCCGGGCTGGACCCGGACCTGGTCATCGTCGAGAGCGACGTCGACGGGCTCGTGGGCGCCCTCGACCGTCTGGGCATCCCGACGCTGTACATCAGCATCTCGACCGACATCACGACGCTGGACCAGGTGGTCGAGCAGGTGCGGCTGTACGGGCACGTGTTCGGCCGCGAGAGCGATACTGAGGCGCTGGCGGCGTCGATGGAGGAGCGCATCGCGGCGGTCACCGGCGCGCTGGAAGACGTCGAGGAGGGCGGCGGGCCGCGCGTCTTTCACGAGCTTGACGCCACGCTCTACTCGGCCGCGCCCGACAGCTTCGTCGGCGACTTCTACCGGCTGTTGAAGGCGCAGAACATCGCCGAGGGCGCAGACACGCCCTACCCGCAACTCAGCAACGAAGTGATCGTCGAGCGCGACCCCGAGGTCATCATCCTGGCCGACGAGGGGTTCGGCGAGTCGCCGGACACCGTGAAGGCGCGCGCGGGCTGGCAGAACGTGAGCGCCGTGGTCAACGGCCGCATCTACGGCATCGATCCGAACATCGTGAGCCGGCCGGGGCCGCGCGTCGCCGAGGCGCTGGAGCAGTTGGCGAAACTGCTGTACCCCGACCAGTTCGGAAGCTGAAGCATGGCCGACGCCGTCCGCCATCAGAGCGCCGAAATCGCTGCCAGCCCGGTGCGGCTGGGCCTCCGGGGCATGCTGCCATCCTTCGCGCTCGCCGTCGGTGGTCTGATGGCCGTCGCGCTGCTCGCGGTCAGCGTGGGTCCGGTGGACATCCCGCCGGGCACGGTCGCCCGGATCATTCTCGACCGCGTGCCCGGCCTCAGCGTGGAGGCGACGTGGCCCGCGCGGTGGGACGACATCGTCTGGGAGCTGCGCCTGCCCCGGGTAGTTCTGGCTGGCCTCGCGGGCGCGACGCTGGCCTACGCCGGCGCGACGTACCAGGGCATTTTCCGCAATCCTCTGGCCGAGCCCTATCTGCTGGGCGTCTCCGCGGGCGCGGGCCTGGGCGCGACCATCGTCATCGTCTCGCCTGTCGCGTACTCTTTCGGGATGCTGAGCCCCGTGCCGGCCGCGGCGTTCGCCGGCGGCCTGGCGGCGGTGGCGCTGGCCTACGTCCTGTCGAGGACGGCGGGCGCGCCACGCACGACGACGCTCATTCTCGCGGGCGTCGCCATCTCGTCGCTCGCCACGTCGGCCATCACGTTCCTGCTGGTGACGTACACCGACCGGACGGCGCCGGTGCTCTCGTGGCTGCTGGGCGGCTTCAACACGGCGACCTGGAGCCGTGTCGCGCTGCTGGCTCCGTACGCTATCGTTTGCGGGCTGGTGATCGCCCCCTACGGACGCGTCCTGAACGTCCTCCAGACCGACGACGAGCAGGCGGCGCAGCTCGGCGTGCCCGTCGAGCGGGTGCGCTTCGCGCTGCTGGCCCTGGCGTCGCTGGCGACGGCGGCGACGGTTTCGGTGGCGGGCCTCATCGGCTTCGTTGGTCTCGTCGTCCCGCACGCCGCTCGCCTGGCGTGGGGCCCTGACTACCGGCGTCTGGTGCCGATGTCAGCCATAGGCGGCGCTGCGTTCCTCATTCTGGCCGACACGCTGGCGCGGACGGCGCTGGAGCCGCGCGAGATCCCGGTTGGCGTCATCACGGCGCTAGTGGGCGCGCCGTTTTTCCTGGCACTGCTTCGCATTCAGGGAAGGCGCAGCCATGCTTAGCGTTCGCGATGTTAGCGCGGGCTACCCCGGACGCCCGGTCCTGCGAGGCGTGACGCTGGACGTGCGCCCCGGCGAGCTGGTGGCTCTGGTCGGACCCAACGGCTGCGGCAAGACGACGCTCCTGCGGGTGATCACCCGCGTCGTGCCCGCCGCCGCCGGCCGCGTGCTGCTGGGCGAGAGCGACGTAGCCGCCCTCTCGCGCGCCAAGCTGGCGCGCCTCGCCGGCGTCGTCCCGCAGGCCCAGACGTTGCCCGAGGGTTTCACCGCGTTCCAGGCGGCGCTCATGGGCCGCACGCCGCGCCTGCGCTTCTTCGAGGCCGAGGGCGCCGACGACGTCGCGGCCACGCGGCGCGCCATGGCCGAGGCCGGTTGCCTCGGTCTGGCCGGCAGACCGGTCGAGACGCTCTCGGGCGGCGAGCGCCAGCGGGTGCTCATCGCGCGGGCGCTGGCGCAGGAGCCGCGCCTGCTGCTGCTCGACGAATCCACGGCGCACCTCGACCTGACGCACGTCATGGCCACGTTCGAACTGGTCCGCAATCTCTGCCGGCGCGACGGCCTCGCGGCGCTGGCCGTGGTTCACGACCTCACGCTGGCGGGCGCGTACGCCGACCGCGTTCTGGTGATGGACGGCGGACGCATCGTGGCCGAGGGGCAGCCGGGCGCGGTCATCACGCCGGGCCTCGTGCGGCAGGTGTACCATGCCGGCGTCGCCGTGCTGCGCCATCCGGCGACGGGCCGGCCGGTCGTCGTGCCCGGCCCTGCGCGAGAGGAGGAGACCGATGCCTGACGAGCGGCCGCAGAAGCCGAAGTCGCTGGTGGTTGTCAACACGGGCTACGGCAAGGGTAAGACGACGGCGGCGCTGGGCATCCTCTTTCGCGCGTGGGGACGTGGCCTGCGCGTGCTCATGCTCCAGTTCATCAAGAGCACGACCAGCAACTACGGCGAGAACCGGGCCGCGAAGAAGATCGGCGTCGAGATCATCCCTCTGGGCGGCGGCTTCACCTGGCTCTCCGACGACATCGAGAAGGACAAGGCGCTGGCGCGAGAGCTGTGGGACCAGGCGAAAGAGCGCATCGCGTCGGGTAACTATGACGTCGTCATCCTAGACGAGTTCACATATCCCCTGGCCTACGGCTGGCTGCCCGTCGACGAGGTCATCGAGACTCTGCGACAGCGGCCGGAGCACGTGAACGTCGTCATTACAGGACGCGACGCGCCGCAGGAGATCATCGACTTCGCGGACACGGTGACGGAGATGCGCGAGGTCAAGCACCCGTACCAGAAGGGCATCACGGCGCAGGCGGGGATCGACTTCTGATGTTCGCCGCGCCGCCCATCCCGGCCATCGACGCAGAGGCCGCCGGCGCCGCGCGCGTCCGCCAGGCGTCGCTGACCAAGCCGCCCGGCAGCCTGGGCCGCCTCGAAGAGCTGGCTACCCACCTGGCGGGCATCCAGGGCACCGCCGTCCCCGAGGTTCGTCGAAAGACGGTCGTCGTCGCCGCGGCCGACCACGGGGTGGCCATCCACGGCGTGAGCGCCTACCCGCCGGAGGTCACGGCGCAGATGGTCCGCAACTTCCTGGCGGGCGGCGCGGCGGTGAACCAACTCGCCAGGGCGGCGGGCGCCGACATCGTAGTGGTGGACGCCGGCGTGGCCACGCCGGTCGCCAGCCCGAAGCTGCTTGACCGTAGGCGCGGCGCGGGCACTGCCGACTTCACGCGCGGCGCGGCGATGCCCCTCTCGGACGCCGAACGATTGCTGGAGGACGGCGTGGCGCTGGGGAAGACACTCGACTCCGAGATCGTCATCCTCGGCGACATGGGCATCGGCAACACGACGGCGGCCGCCGCGCTCACGGCGGCTCTCCTCGGCTTGCCCGCCGAGGCCGTTACGGGGAGGGGCACAGGCGTCGATGACGATGGTTACACGCGCAAGGTGGAAGCCGTAACCCGCGCTATCGAGACAAACCGGCCCGACCAGTCCGACGGCGCAGCCGCCCTGGCGGCGTTGGGTGGCTTCGAGCTGGCGTTTCTGGCCGGCGTCGCGCTGGGCGCGGCGTCGAGACGCCGGTGCGTCGTCCTCGACGGCTTCCCGACGAGCGCCGCAGTGCTTGCGGCCAGCCGCATCGAGCCGGGCGTCACGCCGTACCTCGTAGCGTCGCACCTATCGGTCGAGCGCGGCCATCGCGCCATCCTCAACGAGCTGGATCTGGAGCCGCTGCTCGACCTGCGCCTGCGTCTCGGCGAGGGCACAGGAGGGCTGCTGGCCGCCATGCTCATCGAGGCGGCGGTACAAGCGCACGCGGGCATGGCCACCTTCGAGGAAGCAGCGGTGAGCAGGGGCGCGAGCGTCGGCGAGGGCGGCGGTTGAACCCTCTGCCCGCCTTCTCTTTCCTGACGGTCTTGCCCGTGCCCGGCGGTGATGGCCATGACGTGCGTGGTGTCGCCCGCGCCACGTGGGCCTTCCCCGCCGTGGGACTCGGCCTCGGCGCGATCCTCGTTGCCCTCGACGAAGCGTTCGCCCGCGCGTTGCCGCCCGAAGCCACGGCCGCGCTGCTGGCCATGGCGCTGGCGCTCGTGACCGGCGGCCTGCACCTCGAGGGGCTGGCCGACGCCTGCGATGGCCTGTTCGGAGGGCGCGCGCCAGGGCAACGGCTGGACATCATGCGGGACAAGCGCGTTGGAGCCTACGGTGTCATCGGCGTCGTCTGCGTCCTTGGCCTCAAGTGGGCGGGCATCTTCTCGCTGCCAGGAGAGGTTCGTGCCGAGGGCTTGCTGCTGGCGCCCTCCCTCGCCCGGTTAGGCATGGTCGCCT
>JBBITS010000017.1:0-7767 GCA_037440665.1 Chloroflexota bacterium | reverse complement strand
GCTGCCGGCCCAGCGATGGTGGCCATCAGCGCCCTGGTGGCCGCCGGGGCCTCAGTCGCTCTGCTGGGCCTGGCAGGCCTGGCGGTCGTGGCAGCCGCCAGCGCAGGCTCGCTCGCGGCGGGCCTGTGGGTGTCGCGACGCCTGGGCGGCCTGACCGGTGACGTGTACGGCGCGCTCACTGAGGCCGTGGAGGCGGCTACCTTCCTCGGCATGGCAGCCGCCGCGAACGAAGGATGGATATCGGCATGGGCGCTGGGATGACGCCAGGGCCGCGCGGCGACCTGACGCTGGTGCTGGGCGGCGCGCGCAGCGGTAAGAGCGACCTGGCGCTGCGTCTGGCGTCGGAAGGCGGCGGGCGCATTCTGTTCGTCGCGACCATGCCGCCCGGCGACGACGAGGTTCGCGAGCGCATCGCCCGGCACCGCGAGCGCCGCCCACGGTGGGACATCTTGGAGGAGCCGCTGGCCGTGCCAGAACGCCTCGCGCGCGTCGCTGGCGGCTACAAGACGATCCTGCTGGATTGCCTGACTCTGTGGGTCTCCAACCTTCTGCTGGAAGGCCGGGACGTGAAGTTTGCGGTGCAGGAACTGCTCGACTGGCACGCGGCAAGCGATGCCACGCTCGTCGTCGTCAGCAACGAAGCCGGGAGCGGCGTCGTGCCCGCCACAGCCCTCGGCCGCGTCTTTCGCGATGAACTGGGAGCGGCGAACCGGATGCTTGCCGCGCGCGCCAGCGCCGTCTACTATCTCGTCGCGGGCGTGCCGCTACAGCTTGTCCCGGGCGCCAGAGGCGCCCTCTCCCCGCTCCAGACGGAGGGCGCGACGGATGATTCCCGTCCGTGACAGCCCGCGCTCGCGGACGTTCCCCTACGTCAACATCGCCATCATCGCCGCGAACTTCGCCGTGTTCTTCTATGAACTCGTATTGCAGGGGGTGGCCGCCGCCCCGGGCGTGACGGAGCTGGACCGCTTCGTTTACGACTGGGGGACGACGCCCGCGTGCCTGAATCAGGCTCTCGGCCTAGACGTCGAGATTCATCTGCGGCGGATCGCGGAATACCGCTTCGTCTGTGACGAAGGGGACGGCCAGGTGCTCCTGACGCTCCTGACGTCGATGTTCATGCACGCAGGCTGGCTGCACCTGCTCGGCAACATGCTGTTCCTCTACGTCTTCGGTGACAACGTCGAGGACAACATGGGCCACGTCTCGTACCTGCTGTTCTACCTGCTTATGGGTCTGTTCGGGACGCTGGCCCACGCCTTCATGAACGTCAACGACCTCACGCCCTCGCTCGGCGCGAGCGGCGCCATCGCCGGTGTGATGGCGGCCTACGTGGTTCTGTTCCCGAGGGCGAACGTCGGCGTCATCGTCCCGTTCATGTTCTTCTGGATCATTCCCCTGCCCGCCTGGATCATCATCGGGTCGTGGTTCCTCATTCAGGTCGTGAACGGCTACGCGTCCATCGGCGCGGCGACGACGGAGGCCGGAGGAACGGCGTGGTTCGCGCACATCGGCGGCTTCGTCGCGGGCCTGCTTCTCGTGTGGGTCTTCAGGGAGTACAGGGGCCGGCCGCGGCGGGCTGGACCGGACTGACCTCGCGCGCCGCCTTGGTGCCTGCGCCGGAAGCTCGCTGCCTCAGTGCGCCGCAGGCGATGGCGGCGCCGGGGGCGGCTCGGCCGGCGCCTGCTGGCCGTAGAGCCTGCGGCGCTCGCGGTCTCGTTCGCGGTCGATGATGGCGTGGACCTCGCGCGGCTTCGGGATCGCCGCCAGCGACATGTTGTGGCGCTCGCCCGCCGTCTCGCACTCGATGTTGCCGTAGTCGAACAGCGTCCGGATCACGCCCGAACGGTTGACCGAGGTGTCCACGACGTCCGTCAGGTCCGCCGACGTCACGCGCAGATTCCAGGGCATGGTGCGCACGCTGTCGATGATCCGCTGGTTGGTGACGACCCAGATGTCGTTGTCGTAGCGGTACTTGAACAGAAACGTCCGCACGCCCCAGAGCAGAAGCCAGAGGAACGACACGATGAGCGCGACGTTCCGGCCCGCTCCATCGAGCGCGTCGGCGGCGCCGAGGGCGACCCAGAGCGCGATCAAGGGCACGATGGCGACGAGGACCAGGAGAACGAGCCTCGGGTACAGGAAGAACCAGTGGCGTCTGCACAGCAGCAGGACTTGCTCGCCCGACTGAAGGGGAAACGGAAGTTTCACTGCGCTGCTCCTCGCATCTCGCCGGGTCGAGTCTTCGACCGCCTCCGTCCGGCGCGCGGACTGCGTATCGACGGCTTCACGAGGCGGCCGCCAAAAGCTCGGTGACGACCTCGTTCACCAGCCGGCCCTCGGCGCGGCCGCGCAGGCGCTCCATGATCACGGGCATGACCTTGCCCTTGTCCGATGGCCCGGTCGCGCCCACCTCGGCGATAACGGCTCTGACAGCCGCCGCGACTTCGTCGCGGCTCATCTGCGCGGGCAGATACTGCTGCAGAATGGCGATCTCGGCCTCTTCCTTGCCGGCGAGATCCTCGCGCCCCGCCTTGCGGTACTCCTCGACGCTGTCGCGGCGCTGCTTCACCTGACGCTGGATGACAGTGACGACGCCGGCATCGTCGAGCGGCCGACCGGCTTCGATCTCGGCGTTGTGGACGCCGGACATGAGGAAGCGGATGGTGTCGCGGCGGCGGGTGTCGCCGGAGCGCATCGCGGTCTTGAGGTCCTCGTTAAGCTGATCTTTCAGTGCCATGGTGTGCGAAAAGCCCTTCCCGAAGGAAGGGCGGACCAGTGTCCTACCTATTGGCAGCTGCCGCCGCCTTGCGGGCCTTGCGCCTGCGGGCGGCTTCCTTCTTCTTGCGCTTGACGCTGGGCTTTTCGTAGTGCTCGCGTCGCCGCGCCTCGGCGAGAATGCCGTCGGCCTGCACCTTCTTGTTGAACCGCCTCAGCGCAGCCTCGAACGACTCGTGGTCGCCAACGATGACCTCGGCCAACCGGTCATCCTCCGCATACGGTACCCTTGCGGACGCCCCGCTCCAGCGTCGCCCGCGAATTATAGAGACGCTCCAAATTCACTGTCAATCAAACCCGCAGGCCGCACCCACTCCATCTCACCGCCAACGATCACGGCCTCGACCCAGACCGGCGACGCCTCCGGCCACGACGTCGCGTACTCCACGGTCAGCCCGGACAGCAGAACGAAGTCGGCGCGCTCGCCCGGCCGCAGAACCGCACCGCCCACGTGCAGCCGCAGGGCTGTTTCCAGATCGACCGCGTCCTGCGGACCGATAATCTGGCCTCCCGAGCTGCGTCGCTCGACCGCCGCGCGCACGGCCTCCAGCGGCGCCGGCGGCGCCACCGGCGCGTCGGAGCTGAAGACGACATCGACACCCGCCCCCAGCAGCCGCCCGACGGGGTAGAGGTCGGCCAGGGCGGAGGGCGCAACGGTCTTCAGGTAGCGGTCGCCGCTGTGGTAGAGGAACGACGGCTGCGTGACGACGCTGATGCCTGCGCGCGCGATGCGCCCGCGCAGGTCCTCGGGCACGACGCCCGCGTGCTCGATCCGGTGGCCGTGGCCGGGACGCGGCAAAGCCGCCAGCGCCGCTTCGATAGCCTCCACCGCAGCCCGCACCGCAGGCTCCTCCACGGCGTGGATGGCGACAGCGCGGCCACGGACGTGGACCTCGGCGACCATCTCGCGCAGCGCCACCGCGTCCGGCGTCAGGCCACCCACTTCGCTGACCATGATCTTCACCAGCCCCCGTGTGAGGCGGCCGTCGGCCGAGCGCTCCGGCAACTCGCCAAGATGCGCGAAGCCTTCCATGATGGCGACCCGCGGCGGCAGCGCGCCGGCAGCGGCCATTCGCTCGAAGAGCCGCCATGTGTCACCGCTGTTGGTGTGCGTCGCGTCGACGACCGACGTCACTCCGGCCGCCAGGAGAAGCTGCGTGACTTCCCGCATCGACGCGGCGAGTTCGTCGAACGGTAGCGGCGGCGCGGCCCGATCGACGACGTCGTTCATCTCGATCAGCAGGCCCGACGGCTCGCCCGTTTCCAGGTCGCGCTCGATAACGCCGCCCGGCGGCTCCTCGGTGTCGATGCGGACGCCTGCGCGCTCGAGGGCGAGGCTGTTCAGAACGCAGGCGTGGCCGCTGCGATGGATGAGGCGCACCGGATGGTCGCGCGTGGCGAGGTCGAGGTCGCGCCGCGTAGGATGCCGGCGCTCAGCGAGCTTCGACTCGTCGTAGCCGAAGGCGCGTATCCACGTCCCGGGCGGCGTCTGGCGCGCGCGCGTCCAGATAGCGGCCTGTATCTCGCCGATCGACCGCGCGCGCTCCGGCGTGCAATCGACCGAGCGGAGCGTGGCGGCCAGCGCCAGCAGGTGTATGTGGGCGTCGGCGAAGGCAGGGACCAGCGTCAGGCCCTTGCAGTCGAAGACCGGGCCGCTGGTCCGAGGCGGATCGACGGCCTCGATGCGGCCATCGCGGACGCTGAGAGCCTGGGCCCTGGGCCTGGCGGGGTCGAACGTGAATGCGCGAGCGTTGTAGAACAGCACGCCGTCACCAGAAAGGAAACAGCCGCCTTCGCTTCGGGCGGCTGTTAGTGTCAATGCGTGTGTGAGGCGTCAGTCGGCGGAAGGGAGGACCTTCGGCTGCATGAGCTGCATGGCCACGCCGCAGCACTCCACCTCGCCGTCCCCCGGCTTGATGCAGAGGACTTCGGTCCCGCACTTCTCGCACTGGAATCGCTTGCCGAGTTGGTTTGCCATCGTCTCTCGTACCTCCGCCGGTCAGCCCTTCTGCTCCATGGGCTGGCCGCAGCACGACAGCGCGCCTTCGCCGCCCTTCGTCACGATCATTTCGGTGCCGCACTTGCCGCACTGATACCGCTTGCCGACCTGATTTCCCAAACCTGACCACCTCGCGCTTTGACGCCGTGGCGGGCGCCGCGATGCCTTTCCACGGCCGGAAGTCTAGCCACCGCGCGATCCGCCCGTCAAGGCAGCCCGGCGCGGCCTACTCGACGATGAAGTCGCCGTACATGGTCGCCGGGTGCGCGTCACAGCGGAAGAAGTACGTTCCCGGCGTCGATGGCGCGGAGAACGTCAGCTCCTGCTTCACCGGCCCGACCTCCAGCGGCGTGCTGGCGAGGGGCGTCTCGCCCGCATTGGCGGCGTCCTCGCTCTCGTAGAGCGCCCAGTTATGGGACACGCCCTTATCCTGGTGGTCGTGCGTGAGCTTTACCTGGGCGCCGGCCTTCACCTCGATCTCCGAGAGGTCGTACAGCGTGTTCTTCGCCACGATAGTGACTTCGATGACCTCTGCCGCAGGCGTCGGCGTCGGCCCCGCGGGCGTGGGCGTGCCCACGGGAGCCACGGCGACGGCGTTCTGACCGCAGCGGCCGTTTGGCGTGGTGCTCGTCTGCTCCATGGGCCCGGGTGTGGCCCCGGAGGCTTCGTCGGCGTGGATGGCTTCGAGCTTCGCCAGGCCCCATTCGCCGTAGGTGATGAGGTCGGCGAGCTGCTCGATCTGGACGTCGGTGAGCGGCCCGCTGTAGCCGGGCGACTTGCCCCAACTGGGCATCGCCGTGCCCACACGGCCGCAAGTGATGGTGTTAATGACGAGCGCCCGCGCCTGATCGAGAAGCGCCTGATCGACCGGACCGCCCGGCTCCCCGCGTCCCTGGAGGTCGAAGCGGTTCAGAGGCAGCGCCGCCGGCAGGCGGTTGGATACGCCGCCGCCCTCGCCCTTGTCGCCGTGGCAGCTCCGGCAGTACTGGGCGAACAGGTAGGCTCCGCGCTCTACGTTCTTTTCTCTCTGCAGGTCCTCGGACGATTCGGCCCGGAACGGTTCCCACAGCGTGTACGCGCCGAGCGCGATCACGCTGAGGAACAGGATGAGCACAATGACATTGACTTGCTTGCCCGTGTTCACGCGGCCTCCGTCCTATACCGGTGTCGCCCGGGACGCATTGTCCGGCGTTCCAGGAGTGATGACGCCAGTATCGACGGTGATCCGCCCCTTGTCGTCGATGGTGAGCTTCATCGTGTCCATCGATCGCGGCGCCGGGCCGTACACGCGCACGCCAGCGTGGTCGTAGGTAGAACCGTGGCACGGGCAGACGAACCAGCCGGTCTTGGACAGCTCGTCGCGCGGGTCGGTGAAGGTATGGCCCTCCCTCCACGGGACGGTGCAACCCAGGTGCGGACACTTCCACCAGAGCGCTAGGAGGCCGGGACCACCCTGCTCTTCGGTCAGGTGCACCATCCAGAACTTGCCTTCCGGCACCTGCACCATGCTGCCTGGCGGGTAGTCGGAGACGTTCCCGGCCGACACGGGCCCGCCGAAGCCCTTAATCTTCCGCGGGTAGATCATGTCCAGACTGGCGCCGAGGCTGCCGGCGGCGGCGGCTACGAGACCCGTCCAGAACCCCAGGCGGAGGATCGAGCGCCGCCCGATCTTGGGCGGCGCGAACTGCGGCCGCGCCGTCCCGGCGACGGTTGCGCGAGCGACCGTCTGCGCCGGCCTGGCGGCGCGCTCGGCGAGGCTTGGCTTCTCGCCGCTCTCTTGCGCGGCCGGTTGCTCTGCGACCGCGCTCTGCGTTTCCTTCTCAGGCTCAGACATCGTAGATCACACTCTCAGTCTCAGCGGTGAAGATCAACTGGTAGTCCTGGGGCTCCGCTGACTGCGCCCAGATCCGCGGGTCTTCATGCAGCACCGGCACCTCCCAGGGAGGCTTCAGGTGCTGGCCAGCGCCGCGGAACGCCGCACCGATGATGGTGAGCGTCCAGTAGGTGGCGAGGAATCCCGTGAAGAGGGCGACCATGCCATCGCGCATCGTCACCACCCAGCCCATTCTCTTGAGGATGATGATCAGCAGGACCGGGAAGCCAACCATAAACACGACCGGCAAGAGAATCTCGACCAGAAAGGCCGGGAAATTCCAGTTAAGATCATACCAGTAGAGCGCCAGTAGCCACCCCGGCCAGTCGGGCTTGTCCCAGCGCATCCAGTCCGGCCCGGAGGTGCCATTGAAGGGCATCGGTATATGGGTGAAGTCCGCGGGCCAGTTCAGCTCGCCGTCGTGCTCGCCCGGCCCGAGCTGAGCGCTTTCGGGCACCGGGACGCTCCACTCCCAGCCGGTCTGAAGGGCACGGACGTTCCTTAGCGCGCCCAGACTCCCGGGCCACTTCCACTCCTCGTCGCCCAGGTTGTGCGCGATGCCTTCGACCGCCTCGACGTGCTTCTCGCTGTCGTAGAGCACGAGGCCCAGGGATATCGCGATGGCGAAGATGGCGCTGAAGATCGAGATGCGGACCGAGTTCCTCGTCCCGAACCAAACGCCCTGCCCGTCGCTGGACCGATCGATGTACGGGATGGCGGCGATGAGGATGAGGGCGATGGTGGGGACGATGACGCCCGCCAGCGCCGGGTGCATGTGCAGGAGAAGCTCCTGCAGGTTCATGAAGTACCACGGCGCCTTGGACGGGTTGGGCGTGATATCCGGGTTAGCCTGGTTCAGCAGCGGCGCGTTGACGAAGATCGAGAGGATGAGGAAGGTCAGCGTGAAGAGAGAGGCGGCGACGAACTCGATGAACACGAGGTCCGGCCATACCATGACCTCCTGTTCGCGCTCGCGCTTCTGCCTCACGACCTGGCGTGGAACCGCCTGGGTTGCTGTCGCCACGAGATGTCTCCCCTACACCTAAAGCGGGCGCGCCAGCCCGCCGTCCCGCCGGACGCGCCAGAAGTGCACCGCCATGAAGATCGCGGCCAGCAG
>JBBITS010000016.1:14246-19209 GCA_037440665.1 Chloroflexota bacterium | reverse complement strand
GCAAACGCTCGGCGAGGCCGCCCGCGAACCACTCGGCCAGGCGCTCGGCCGTCGTGTTGTCGATAGGCAGGGCCGCGACGTCCTCGCGGGGCAGCTCCCACGTCCGGTCGCCGAAGCTGATGCGCCACGAGCGCGCGAGTTCTTCGATCTGGAGGTCGGGCGAGCGGAGCGGGAGCAGGAACCGGTGATCGAGCCGCTCGCAGAGCGCGCGCGCCTCGCCTTTCAGCTTCCGGAAGTCGATGACCCACGCGTCTTCGGTCAGATCGCCCTCGACCTCCACCGTCACGTCGTAGTTGTGACCGTGGAGCGGCTCGCACTGGTCCTCGAAAGTCGTGAAGTGGGCGGCGGCAAAGCGCAGCCGGTTGCGTTCGACCGTCACCTTGAACAAGCGCCGCTCCTCTCGCCCGGTCGGGTCTTCGAGAGTCACTTGCCTCCGAACGCCTCCATGGTATCGGCGCGGGCGGGCGCGGGCAGGGCCTCGGCCCGGCGCCAGATGGTCAGCGCCAGGGTGAGCGTGAGCGCCGCGATGCCGGCGAGGGCGTAGAAGACCGCGCCCGTGCTCCAGCGGTCGGCGAAGAACCCGGCGAACGTCGCTGCTCCCGATCCCAGGCCGAAGGTCAGGAAGAACGTCAGGCCGTAGCTGCGGCCGATGGCGTGCGGCGGCGAGTACTCGGCCACCAGCGTCGTGTAGATGGGCTGGCCGGCGAAGTAGACGAAGATGAACAGCCCGGTCACCGGCACCAGGCCGTAGCCGCTCAGCCCGCCGATGACGAGCAGCGCGGGCGCCATCAGAAGCGCCTGCAGCGGCGCCAGGCGTTCGAGCCGCTGACCCTCGCCGATGAGCCCGCCGGCTAGCTGGCCCGCCGCGCCGGTCAGGAGCGCCGCGGTCGTCAGCGCTCCGGCCCAGAAGTCGCCCGCCGTCAGGCGATCTTCCATGTGGCTGGGCAAGAACGTCAGGCTGCCCCGGTAGATGAAGCCGTTGAGGACGATGGCGGCGTACACCAGCGCCAGCACCAGGCCGGAGCCATCGGCGCCGTGGTGACCGTTGTCCTGCGCGGGACGGGCGTCGGGCGCTCGCGCGTCGCCCGCGCCCTCGGGTAACTGGAGCAGGCGCAGGATGACGACGACGCCGAGCGCCAGCAGGGCGAGGGCGACGTACGCAGCGCGCCAGTCGAAGGCGACGGCCAGGCCGACGGCCAGCGCCGGGGTGATGGCCAGCCCCAGGTTGCCCGACACGCCGTGGTAGCCGAAGGCCAGCGTCCGCTGCTGCGCGCCGTGGGCGATCATCGAGATGCCCGCCGGGTGGTAGAGGCCGATGGCCAGCCCCAGCAGACCCAGTGACACCGCCAGCCACCAGGCGTTCGGCGATAGCGCGACGAACACGGAGAACAGCGCGGCCGCCAGGAACGCCCCGACGAGGACGCGCCGCGAGCCCAGGTGGTCGGTCAGGAAGCCAGCAGGCAAGGCCGAGGCCCCGAAGGTGAAGGCGAAGACGTTGGCGATGGCCCCCAGCATCAGGTAATCGCCGCCGAACTCGGCCTTGATGCGGGTCAGGAGGGCGGCGTAGGTCAGCTCGGTAGTGTGCACCAGCCCGTGAGCCAGCGTGACGTAGGCCACGAGGCGGGCCTGGTCGGACTCGAACGTCAGCAGGGAGCGCAGCCGGTTCGCCATATGCCGTCGATTGTAGACGAAAGCCGGCCAGCGGTCCGGCATGATGCGCCAGCGAGCCCGATGGCGTAGGATTCGACACGCAGAATCAGGAAGCAGGAGGCGGCATCGAGGTGTACGTCATCATGCAGGCCGACGAAGCGTGGTCGGTCATGACGCTGGTCGTTTCGCAGGTTCTCGACAACGTCGCTCTGTCCGCGGATGCGCGGGCGGCCATCAAGCAGTGGCGCACGTCCCACGCCGAGGGCACGCCGGCGATGGACGCCCTGGCCGAGGAGATGAACGATGCCCTGGGCGCGCGCATCGACGAGCGCACTTCGAAGCTCATCCGCCGCAAGGGGCGGTACGTGTCCACCCGCGACAGGTAGTGAGGCCGGAACGCAGCCATGAGGGTAGAGTTCGACATCGAAGAGGCCTGGACGCTGATGTCCACCGTCCTCAACCGGATGCTGGAGGACCTGGACCTGCCTGACGAGGATCGGGCGAGCATCCGGCGCTGGCGCAGCGAGCAGATGCGCCCCGGCGACGACGGGATGCGGGTCCTCGCCGAGAAGATCAACCGTGACGTGAACCAGGCCATGCAGGCGAAGGAGCGGTCGCAGCTCCGCCGCCCCGACTGGCGCTGACGGCGCCCGCGGAGGGCCGATGGACGGCTTCCAGCACCTGCTCTACGAGAAGCGTGACGACGGCGTCGCCTGGCTCACGCTGGACCGCCCGGAGGTCCTCAACGCCGTCAACATGGCCATGCGCGACGAGCTGTGGCAGGTGTTCCAGGCCGTCCGCGACGACCCCGACGTCCGCGTCCTGATCATCCGGGGCGCGGGCGACCGCGCGTTCTCCGCCGGGGCGGACATCACCGAGTTCGGCACCGCGCCTTCGTACGTTGAGGCCCGCCGCGCCCGCCGCGAGCGCGACCTCTGGGGCCTGATGCTGACCATCGACAAGCCGCTGATCGCGGCGGTGCAGGGCTACGCCCTGGGCGCCGGCTGCGAGATGAGTCTATTGTGCGACCTCCGTGTGGCGTCGGAGGACGCCCGCTTCGGGCTGCCCGAAGTGAACCTGGGCTACATACCGTCGGCGGGCGGCACGCAGACGCTGCCCCGCGCCATCCCGCGCGGCGTCGCCATGGGCATGATCCTCTCGGGCGACCCCATCGACGCGCGCGAGGCGCTGCGCCTGGGCCTGGTTAACTGCGTTGTGCCGAAGGAGCGCCTGTACGCCGAGGCCGAAGCGCTGGCGGGGAAGCTGCTGGCGAAGCCCGCGCACGCGCTCCGCTACGCGAAAGAGGCGGTGCTAAAGGGCCTCGACCTGCCGCTGTCCGAGGGCCTGGCGCTGGAGGGGCGGCTGGCGACGCTCTGCCTCCTCGGCCGGGACGAGACGGGGGGGCGCGACCGAGAGTGAGTGAGGGGAGACGACCGGCGGGCCGCGCTCCCCTCCTCATCGCGCAGCCAGCTATGCGCTTGCGCGCCGCCTCTTGCTGAAGGCCCAGCCGAGGAGCAAGACACCCACTACGAGAGCGACTGCTCCGGCGACGGCCAGCGCCAGACCCTCGGAAGTCAGTTGTAACGCCGGATCGGGCGCCTTGGACCCATCCGAGCCGGAGGCAGGCAGCCCGCCAGCGATTTCCGCGCCACCAGATTCTGGCCCTACGACAACTTCGGGGCCGATATACGTGATGACGAAATCAACGCCAGTGACCGATTTGCCGACCGCGATCACGACGCGCTTTCCGACGGGAGCACCGATAGCTTCGAGTTCTGGCGAAGGGCTTTCTGCCACAGCCGTGATCCCGGGGTTCTTGTCTGCGGGCGCGCGCCCTGGGTCGAAGAACCCGACGAGATACGCGCCATCTGATAGCCCCTCAATTGCATACAATCCATCAGAATCCGTCAGAGTTGTGCTGCCCGCATTGACGTCGCCTTCCGGGCGCCATTCGACGATGCGTTTCGCCGCCGGGGTCCCATCCACATACGTAATTCGGCCGCTGATCGATGCGTCTCCAGGTTTTCCGTCGCTGGCGCTATCGTCCTGCGCTTGCGCTGCGCCGGGCAAGCGAAGGGCGAAGGCTGCGAACGTCAGAAGAAAGGCTGCGGTCACGCTCTTGAGGGGCATGTCGAGTTGCTCCGATTGACTGGAGCCAGCCCGTCTCTCTCCTGCAAGCTCTTAAGCTATCTTGCCATACGCCGTCAAGCGCGATGGAATGGAGTCTGCCCCCCTTTTCCTTCCGCGTTGCCCGTGCACCAACGTTGAGTTAGAGTACCGGCGCATTCGCTCGTCCTTCCCCGGAAGGACGGGCTTCTCCGGAGGTTGCGGGCGCGGTGAATACTTACGAATTCCTCCAGATTAGCGCGATGATGGTGCCCGACCGCGAGGCCCTGGTCTGCGGCGAGACGCGCATAACCTACGGCGAGATGCAGCAGCGCGTCATCCGCCTGGCCAACGCCCTCCAGGGCTACGGCGTCGGGCCGAAAACCACCGTCGGGGTCATGGCCACCAACAGCGCGGAGTTCGTCGAGGCCTACTACGCCACGGCCAAGCTGGGCGCCACCTTCGTCCCCCTGAACTACCGGGCCAAGGACGAAGAGCTGACTTACATGATCAACATCACCGAGCCGAAGGTACTCTTTGTGGGCGAGCGCTACCTCGACCTCGTGTCGCGCCTGCGTCCGGCGCTGAAAGCGCAGCCGGCCTGCGTCTGCATCGAGCGCGAGGCCGGCGGCATGCCGTCGTACGCCTCGCTGCTGGCCGGGGCGTCGGACGAGGAGCCGTTCGTCGAGATCGACGAGAGCCAGCCGACGGTGCTGATCTTCACGTCGGGGACGACGGCGCTGCCCAAGGGCGTCGAGCTGACGTTCCTGAACCTGTCGGTGTACGTCACCAACACCATGGCGCCGGCCGACCCTTCGTCGGAGCAGGAGACGACGCTGCTGTCGGTGCCCATCTTCCACGTCGCGGGCGTGACGCCCATCATGTCGTCCATCTGGGGCGGCCGGAGGCTGGTCATCCTCCCGCAGTTTGAGCCGCAGGCCTGGCTCGAAGCCGTCCAGAGCGAGCGCGTGACTCACAGCTTTGTCGTGCCCACCATGCTCAAGCGCATCATGGAGCATCCGGACTTCGGGAAGTACGACCTCAGCTCGCTGCAGCTCATCACCTACGGTGCCGCGCCCATGCCGTACGAGGTCGTGCGCAAGGCCGTCGACGTCTTCAGTTGCGGCCTGATGAACGCCTACGGCCAGACCGAGAGCACGTCGACGCTGACGTTCCTCGGCCCGGAGGACCACCAGATCCCGAAGGA
>JBBITS010000016.1:3225-14236 GCA_037440665.1 Chloroflexota bacterium | reverse complement strand
GGCCCGAGCGCGAGAAGAAGCTGGCGCGGCTGCGCTCCGTCGGCCGGGCGATGGACGATGTTGCCATCACCATCCAGGACCCGCAGGGGAACATCCTTGACGCCGGGCAGGAGGGCGAGATCTGCGTCGCCGGCCCGCGCGTGATGAAGGAGTATTTCAAACAGGAGGACGCTACGGCCACCGCGATCAAGGACGGCTGGCTCCACACCGGCGATGTCGGCTACGTGGACGAGGACGGCTACCTGTTCATCACGGGCCGGTCGAAGGACCTCATCATCCGCGGCGGCGAGAACATATCGCCGGGGGAGATCGAGGCGGTGCTGGAGTCGCACCCGAAGGTCGACGAAGCCGCCGTCATCGGCGTGCCGGATGTCGATTGGGGCGAGGTGGTGAAAGCGGTGCTGGTGCTGCGGCCCGGCGAGCAGGCGACGCCCGACGAGATCGTCCAGTACGCCAAGGGGCGTCTGGCGAGCTACAAGGCGCCGTCGTACGTCGCCTTCGTGCACGAACTGCCGCGCAACCCCATGGGCAAGGTGCTGAAGACCGAGTTGCGCAAGCTCTACGGCAAGCCCGAGAACTAGCTGTCCGAGGGATTGGCGCCTTGCCGGCCACCCCACCCAGTCCGGATAAATGCCCCCGGCTTTTCTTGACACGATATAGAGCGAAAGCTAGAATGCCGGAGCGTTCCTTCCGCAACCGGATACGTGTGCCCGCGAGGCGGGCGGCGACAGGTCGGAAGACCCGAAAGTGAACACCGCCGGCGCACGTGGCAGCCCTTGGGCGGTCACGCCGGGACGGTTCAGGAATACGGCTTTCGACCGTTCGTTGTGTCCTGAAGGGGATGCAGGAACTCGGGGTCGGCCCCCGAGTTCGTCACGAAAGAGACATACGAGGGATAGCGTGCCGACCATCAGCCAGCTCGTGCGCAAGGGCCGCAAGAAGGGCGTCAAGAAGACCAAGGCGCCCGCGCTGCGGTTTACCTATAACGCGCTCAAGGGGCGCACCGTGCGCGGCAAGGGCTCGCCCCAGAAGCGGGGCGTCTGCACGCAGGTCCGTACCATGACGCCCAAGAAGCCGAATTCGGCGCTACGCAAGATCGCGCGTGTACGGCTCACCAACGGCATCGAGGTCACGGCGTACATTCCCGGCGAGGGCCACAGTCTGCAGGAGCACTCTGTGGTCCTTATTCGTGGCGGCCGTGTGAAGGACCTGCCGGGCGTCCGCTACCACATCGTGCGGGGCGCGCTGGACGCGCAGGGCGTGCAGAACCGCAAGCGCGGCCGCAGCAAGTACGGAACGCGCAAGCAGGGAGGGGTGCAGTAAGCCATGCCCCGCCGCTATCGTCCTCCGCGCCGCGAGATCGCGCCCGACGCGCGCTACCAGAGCAGGAACGTCTCGGTCTTCATCAATAAGGTCATGCAGCGGGGGAAGAAGAGCACGGCCGAGCGCATCATGTACGGCGCGCTGGAGCGCATCGAGCAGCAGACCCGGCGCAACCCCATCGAGACGTTCGAGCAGGCCGTGCGCAACGCGACGCCCACTATCGAGGTGAAGCCGCGGCGCGTCGGGGGAGCCACGTACCAGGTTCCCGTGGACATCAGAGCGGAACGGAGACTGGCGCTGGCCATGCGCTGGCTCCTGAAATCTGCCCGGTCCCGCAGCGGGCGGTCCATGGCGGAGCGGCTTGCCGCCGAGCTGTTGGACGCCGCGAACGGACAGGGCGCAACAATAAAGAAGAAGGAAGACACGCACCGGATGGCGGAGGCTAACCGCGCCTTCGTCCACTACAGGTGGTAGACGACGGTTCTTGAGCCCGCCTACAGGCAAGCGGCTGCACTTTGGCGCGGCAGGCCTGCCGGCAGGCAGATACCATCAGCCGCCACAGCCCGCCTGTATCTGGGCGCAAGAACCGAGCTATGACGAGAAGTCACCCGATTGAGCGGGTCCGGAACATCGGGATCATCGCTCACATTGATGCCGGAAAGACGACGGTCACCGAGCGCGTCCTGTACTACACCGGGGTGACCTACAAGATCGGTGAGGTCCATGAGGGCACGGCCGTCATGGACTGGATGGAACAGGAACGCGAACGGGGCATCACGATCACGGCGGCCGCGACCACCGCAGAGTGGGGCGACCACCAGGTCAATATCATCGACACACCGGGCCACGTCGACTTCACGGTCGAGGTGGAGCGGAGCCTGAGGGTCCTCGATGGCGGCGTCGTCGTGTTCGACGCAGTCGCTGGCGTCGAGCCCCAGTCCGAGACGGTGTGGCGCCAGGCAGACCGCTACCGTGTGCCGCGGATCTGCTTCGTTAACAAGATGGACCGGACGGGCGCCGATTTCTGGCGCACCGTCGAAATGATCCGCGAACGTCTGGACGCGCGGCCGGTCCCCATACAGATCCCCATCGGCGTCGAGAGTTCGTTCGCCGGCGTCGTGGACCTCGTCGAGCAGAAGGCCTGGTACTTCTCCGATGACCGCGACGCGCCGCCGGAGGTCAAAGGGATCCCGGCGGACCTGGCGGACGAGGTCGCGAAGCGGCGGGAGCAGGTCATCGAGCAGCTCGGCGAGGCCGACGAGCAGATGATGATCAGCTACGTCGAGGGTCACGAGGTGACGACGCGCGAGTTGAAGCTGGCGCTGCGCCGGGTCACGCTGGCCAACACGGCCACGCCGGTCCTGTGCGGCGCCGCACTGCGCAACAAGGGCATCCAGCCCATGCTGAAGGCGGTCGTCGACTACCTGCCGGCGCCCATCGACGTGCCGCCGGTGCGCGGCAACGACCCGAAAACAGGCGACGCCGCGGAGCGCAGCCCCAGCGACGACGAGCCCTTCACCGCGCTGGCCTTCAAGATCGTAACCGATCCCTACGTCGGCCGGCTGGCCTACTTCCGCGTATATTCGGGGAAGGTCGCCACCGGGCAGACGGTGTACAACAGCCTGCGCGGCGAGAAGGAGCGCATCGGCCGCCTGCTCAAGATGCACGCGAACCACCGCGAGGAGGTATCGGAGGTGTACGCGGGCGGCATCGCGGCCGCCGTCGGGCTAAAGAAGACGTTTACCGGTGATACGCTGTGCGACCCGGCGCGTCCCATCGTCCTCGAAGCCATCCGGTTCCCGGAGCCGGTCATCTCGGTGGCCATCGAGCCCAAGACCAAGGACGACCAGGAACGCATGGGCGAAGCGCTGAACAAGCTCGCCGAAGAAGACCCGACCTTCCGCACGCGCTACGAAGCGGAAACGGGACAGACGCTCATCTCGGGCATGGGCGAGCTGCACCTGGACATCATCACCGACCGGCTGCGGCGGGAGTTCCGGGTGCAGGCCAACGTCGGAAAGCCCGAAGTGGCCTTCAAGGAGACCATTCTCGCCGCGTCGAAGTCCGAGGGCAGATTTGTCCGGCAGACCGGCGGCCGCGGCCAGTATGGAGTGGTGCGCCTGGAAGCGGCGCCGAACGAGCGCGGCAAGGGCATCGAAATCGCCGACAAGGTCGTCGGCGGCGAGATACCGAGAGAGTTCATCCCGGCCGCGATGCAGGGGATCAGGGATGCGCTGGAGACAGGCCCGCTGGCCGGGTATCCGGTGCTGGACGTCGTAGTGACGCTCACGGGCGGCGACTCACACCCGGTGGACTCGTCTGAACTGGCGTTCAGGACGGCCGGGTCGATGGCCGCGCGGGAGGCGCTGGAGCGCGCCGAGCCGGTGCTGCTCGAGCCCATCATGAAGGTGGAGCTGAGCACGCCGGAGCAGTTCTTCGGCGAGGTGCTGGGGGACATCAACAGCCGCCGGGGCCACGTCCTCGGCGTGGAGACGAGGGGAACGCTGCACGTCATCCGCGCGCTGGTGCCGCTGGCGGAGACGTTCGGGTACGCGACGGACCTGCGCTCGCTGAGCCAGGGCCGGGCGACGTACAGCATGGAGTTCGACCACTACGAAGAAGTGCCGCGCGCGCTGGCCGAGAAGCTGGCGGGCGCGAGGATGAAGCGCCCGGCGCGGGCGTAGCGCAAGGGGGACGGCCCTTCCAGTAAGGGCAGGTACGGAGGGCAGATGCCCAGGCAGAAGATACGGATCCGGCTCAAGGCCTTCGATCACCGCATCCTCGATCAGTCTGCGGAGCAGATCGTCGAGGCGGCGGAGCGCACGGGCGCGAACGTGGCTGGGCCGATTCCGTTGCCGACCGAGGTGAACAAGTACTGCGTCATCCGGTCGCCGTTCAAGGACAAGGACTCGCAGGAGCAGTTCGAGGTGCGCACCCACAAGCGCCTCATCGATATCCTCGAGCCCACGTCCAAGACGGTGGACACGCTGATGCGGCTGCAGCTTCCGGCCGGCGTGGACATCGAGATCAAGCTGTAGGCGGTGGCTCGCCCCATTCGCGGGGCGGGCCGCGCGAGGTAAAGGCGCGATGGCGGTCGAAGGACTGTTGGGACGCAAGCTGGGCACGACCCAGATGTTCGACGAGAAGGGCGAGGCGCACGCTGTCACCGTCCTCGAAGTAGGGCCGTGCGTCGTAACTCAGGTGAAGACGGAGGCGAAGGACGGCTACTCAGCCATCCAGCTCGGCTACGGGACGCAGAAGCGTCTGACCAAGCCGGAGAAGGGGCATCTGAAGAAGCTGGAGAAGTTCGAGAACTTCCGCCACCTGCGGGAGTTCGGCGCTGGCGACGTGACGTCGGTCAACCTCGGCGACCGGTTCGGTGCCGAGCTGTTCGAGGCGGGCACGTACGTCGACGTGACGGCGAATTCGAAGGGTAGGGGCTTTCAGGGCGGCGTGAAGCGGCACGGGTTCCACGGCGGCCCCAAGAGCCACGGCCAGTCGGACCGGCATCGCGCCCCTGGCTCCATCGGCTCGGGCACGACGCCGGGAAGAGTGCACAAGGGCTTGAAGATGGCCGGGCAGATGGGCGCGCAGCGTGTGACCGTGCGTAACCTGCGCGTGATGAGCAGCGACCCAGAAAAGGGCGTGATCGTCGTCGAGGGCGCGGTTCCGGGGGCTCGAAACGGTCTCGTCCGCGTCCGCAGGGCAAAGAAAGTGGCGAAGGCGCACAAGTAGAGCGATGAAACTGAGCGTCTACGATCTGACGGGCAAGGAAATCGAGCAGATCGACGTCGACGACGCCGTCTTCGGCATCGAGCCGAACGATGCTGTCGTGCACCAGGCGCTGCTGGCGCAGCAGGCCAACCAGCGTCAGGGCACGGCCAACACGCTGACGCGCGGCGAGGTACGCGGCTCCACTGCCAAGATCCGGCGCCAGAAAGGCACGGGACGCGCCCGCCAGGGCGCCGTCCGCGCTCCGCACCACTCAGGTGGTGGCATCGTGTTCGGCCCTCGCGTGCGCGACTACTCGCAGCGGCTGCCAAAGCGCATGCGCCGCCTGGCCATCCGGTCAGTGCTGTCGGCTCGCGCGGCCGACGGATCGCTCAAGGTCGTGAAGGATCTCGCGATCGACCAGCCAAGAACGAAGGCGATGGCGTCGGCGCTGCAGGCGCTGGGCATCGACCGCTCGGTGCTCATCGTCACGCACGACGCCGCCGAGAACGTGAAGCTGAGCGCGCGCAATCTGGAGAAGACAGGCGTGCTGCCAGCGGCGTACCTGAACGTCGGTGACATGCTGGCCCACCGCAACCTGCTGCTCACCGTAGGCGCGGTCCGCGTGGCCGAGGCGCTCTGGGGCGGCGAGCGGGCGGCGAAGCGGCGCGCGCCGCTGCCGGCGGGGATCAGGGAGTAGGCGATGCCGAAAGAGATCCATCCGTTCGCTGTGATCCGCCGGCCGCTTATCACGGAAAAGGCGACGGTCCTCGCGGGCGCGAACAAGTACGCTTTCGAGGTGGACCCGCGGGCGAACAAGAACCAGATCAAGGAGGCGGTGGAACTGGCGTTCAACGTAACGGTCACCGCCGTTAACACCATGAACGTGAAGGGCAAGACGAGGCGCGCCGGACGCCGCGCCCGGACGAAGGCGCCGGACTGGAAGAAGGCCGTCGTCACCGTGCAGGCGGGCGACAGGATTCAGATCTTCGAGGGCGTGTGACGATGGGTGTGAAGCAGTTCAAGCCAACGTCCGCCGGCCGGCGCGGCATGTCGGGGTTCACGTTCGACGAGGTCACGAAGCGGCGCCCCGAGAAGTCGCTCACCGTCAGCAAGAAGAAGTCGGCCGGAAGGAACAGCCGGGGCAAGGTGACGGTGCGCCACCGGGGCGGCGGTCACAAGCGGCTCATCCGCGTCGTCGACTTCAAGCGCGACAAGGCGGGCGTGCCCGGCCGCGTGGCCGCCATCGAGTACGACCCGAACCGCTCGGCGCGGCTGGCGCTCGTCCACTACCGCGACGGCGACAAGCGTTACATCCTGGCGCCCGTCGGCCTGAAGGTGGACGACACCATCGAGGCCGGAACCGAGGTAGAAATTAAACCGGGCAACGCCCTGCCGCTGAGGAACATCCCGACGGGCACCATGGTGCACGCCATCGAGATGACTCCGGGGCGCGGGGCGCAAATGGTGCGCAGCGCTGGCGGCTCGGCGCAGCTCATGGCCAAAGAGGGCGAATACAGCCTGCTGCGTCTGCCTTCGGGCGAGATGCGGCGGGTGCTTTCGGACTGCATGGCGACGGTGGGCCAGGTGGGCAACGTCGAGAACAGCATCATCAAGCTGGGCAAGGCGGGGCGCGTGCGCTGGAAGCGCCGCCGGCCGCAGGTGCGGGGCTCGGCGATGACGCCGAGGGACCACCCGCACGGCGGTGGCGAAGGCAAGGCTCCCGTGGGCATGCCCGGACCGAAGACGCCGTGGGGCAAGCCCACGCTGGGCTACCGTACGCGCGGCAAGAAGCCATCGGACAAGTACATCGTGCGCAGGCGCCACGGCTAATGCGCCTGTCCTTCCCTGGAAGGACCGGAGAGAGACGATGTCGCGATCGACGAAGAAGGGGCCGTTTATCGAGGGCAAGCTGATGAAGCGGGTGGAGGCTGTCCGGCGCTCCGGCGCGCGGACCGTCATCCGCACGTGGTCGCGCGCCTCGACCATCATGCCGCAGATGGTGGGCCTCACCGTAGGCGTGCACGACGGGCGGCGTCACGTCCCCATCTTCATCACGGAGAACATGGTCGGGCACAAGCTGGGCGAGTTCGCCCCCACGCGGACCTTCCGCGGCCATGTCGCGAAGTCGGAGAAGGCCACACAGGTGAGGAAGAAGTAGCGATGGAAGTGGTGGCCAGGGCGAAGTGGGTTGGCGTGTCGCCCCGGAAGGCGCGGCTCGTTCTGGAGCCCATCCGCGGCAAGCCGGTGGAGGAGGCGTTGACCATCCTGCAGTTCATGCCGACTCCTGCGGCCCGCGTCGTCGAAAAGGTCGTGAAGTCAGCGGCGGCCAATGCGGAGAACAACTACGCGCTGTCGGCCGACGACCTGCGCGTGAAGTACGCCTACGCCGATGACGGCCGCCGCCTAAAGCGCTATCGCCCGGCCGCCCGCGGCCGTGTCCACCCATATGTTCGCCGGACGGCGCACGTGACCGTCGTCGTCGAGGAAGTGTGATCCATGGGACACAAAGTGCATCCGACGGGGTTCCGCATCGGCGTCGTGTACGACTGGCAGAGCAAGTGGTTCGCCGATCGGAACTACACCGGCCAGCTTCACGAGGACCTGGGTATTCGCAAGAACATCATGGGGCGGCTTGCCGACGCCGGTATTTCGCGCGTGGACATCGACCGCAATGCGAACCAGGTGACCATCGCCATCCACACGGCCAAGCCCGGCATCGTCATCGGGCGGTCCGGACAGAAGGTCGAGGAGTTGCGTAGCGACCTCGAGAAGATGACGGGCAAACGGGTTCGCGTCAACATCAGTGAAATCCGCGTGCCGGAACTCGACGCCTACCTGGTGGCCAAGAGCATCGCCGAGCAGCTCCAGCGGCGCGTGGCCTTCCGCCGTGCGATGAAGCAGGCGGTGGCGCGCACCATGGGGCGAGGCGCTCTGGGCGTGAAGGTCCAGGTTGCCGGGCGGCTCGGCGGCGCGGAGATGTCCCGCCGCGAGACGGAGAAAGCCGGCCGCGTGCCCCTGCACACGCTGCGGGCCGATATCGACTTCGGCCGGGCCGAGGCGCACACGACCTTCGGGCGCATCGGCGTCAAGGCTTGGATCTACAAGGGCGAGATCATCCCGGAGCGCAAGAGCCAGCCGGCGCCTGCGCCGCCGGAGTCCGCCGCGGGAGCGGGTGCGGAGTAGGAGATGCTGCAGCCGAAGCGCGTCAAGTTCAGGAGAGCGCACCGGGGTCACCGCCGAGGCCAGGCGAACGCCGGCAACTCCGTCGCCTTTGGCGACTACGGTCTGCAGGCGCTGGGCGCCGCGTGGATCGACAGCCGCCAGATCGAGGCCGCGCGCCGCGCCATAACCCACGAGCTGAAGCGCGGGGGCAAGGTGTGGATCCGCATCTTCCCCGACAAGCCGGTGAGCAAGAAGCCGGCCGAGACGCGGATGGGCTCGGGCAAGGGCGCGCCCGACCACTGGATTGCCGTGGTCAAGCCCGGGCGGATGCTGTTCGAGGTGGCCGGTGTGCGCGAGGACCTGGCGCGCGAGGCGATGCGCCTGGCCGCGCACAAACTGCCCATTCCGACCAAGTTCATCGTGCGGGAGCACCTGTAGGCCATGGCAAAGAAGCGCGAGCTGGACGAGCTGAAGAAGCTCAACGACGAGGACCTGGCGAAGGAGCTGAACGAGGCCTACCGGCAGCTCTTCACTCTGCGCGTCCAGCTCTCGACCAGGCAGCAGAGCAATACGGCAGAGCCGAGGAAGGTCCGGCGGCGCATCGCGCGCATTCGCACGCTGCAGCGCGCCCGCCAGATCGAGGCCTATTACCAGGCTGCGCATGTGGCCACGGAAGGAGCGTAAGCGGTGCCCTGGGGAAACCGGAAGACCGAGGTCGGCGCCGTAGTCAGCGACAAGATGGACAAGACGGTGATCGTCGCCGTCGTCCGCGACAAGCGCCACCGGCTGTACCGCAAGCGCCTCCGTGTGACGAAGCGCTTCAAGGCGCACAACGAGAATAACGAGGCGAAGCTGGGCGACACCGTGCGCATCGCCGAAACGCGGCCGCTGTCGAAGGACAAGCGCTGGCAGGTCGTTGAGATTATCCAGCGCGGCGAAGTGCCCGAGGTCAAGCCGTCCGAGGTCGGACGCGAGATTGAGATGATGCGCCACGAAGAAAGGCTGCGCCAGGCGGAAGAGCGGCGCCACGCCGAGGAGGCTGGTCGGGCCGCTGCCGCCGCGCCTGCGGAGGCTCCGGCCGAAGAGCCAGGCGCTCAGGAGGAGAGCGAGTGATCCAGCAGTACTCGCGCTTGAAGGTCGCCGACAACTCGGGCGCCCGGGAGATCATGTGCATCACGGTCCTGGGCGGATCGAGACGGCGCTACGCGCGCGTCGGCGACACGATCGTGGCGTCGGTGAAGGCCGCGCAGCCCAACGCGGGAGTGAAGAAGGGCGACGTGGTGCGGGCGGTAGTAGTGCGCACTGCGAAGCCGTATGGCCGGCCCGACGGTTCGACCATCCGCTTCGACGACAACGCTGCGGTCATTCTGGCCGACAAGGAGAACCCGAAGGGCACCCGTGTGTTCGGACCAGTGGCGCGCGAGCTGCGAGAGCGGAACTTCATGAAGATCGTCTCGCTGGCGCCGGAGGTCGTCTGACGTGCAGAAGATCAAACGCGACGACACCGTGCAGGTGATGACAGGCAAAGACCGGGGCCGGCAGGGTCCGGTGCGCCAGGTGTTTCCGGACAAGCAGCGCGTGGTTGTCCAGGGGCTGAACATGGTGAAGCGCCATCGCGCCCAGCGCACGCAGATGCAGCCGGGCGGCATCATCGAGAAGGAAGCGCCGATCCACTGGTCAAACGTCCGGGTCGTCTGCAAGACGTGCAACAAGCCGGCGCGGGTGGGTTTCCGGCAGCGGTCGGACGGCGTGAAAGTTCGCGTGTGCCGCAAGTGCGGCGCCGACATCGACTAGCGGGACCGGGGTTGGAGATGGCAGAAGCGCCACGGCTGAAGGAACGCTACAGGAAAGAGATCGTGCCTGAACTCATGAAGGAGTTCGGCTACAGGAACGTCATGCAGGCGCCCCGCGTCACGAAGGTCGTCGTCAACATCGGCCTCGGCGAGGCGACGCAGAACGCCCGCGCGCTGGACTCGGCATCGGAGGACGTCGCGACCATCACGGGCCAGAAGCCCGTGATCACGCGGGCGCGGAGGTCCATCTCGAACTTCAAAATCCGCGAGGGCATGCCCATCGGCGTCACTGTGACCATCCGGGGCGACCGCATGTACGAGTTCCTGGACCGCCTCATCAACACGGCTCTGCCGCGCATCCGGGACTTCCACGGCGTGCCGACGGAGGCGTTCGACGGGCGCGGGAACTACGCGCTGGGCATCCGCGAGCAGCTCATCTTCCCGGAGATCGAGTACGACAAGGTGGAGCGGATCCGGGGGATGCAGGTGATCATTGTCACCAGCGCGCGTTCGGACGAAGAAGGCAAGCGGCTGCTTCAACTTATGGGCATGCCGTTCAGCAGGAACTAGGGAGCGGAGGCGATGGCCAAGATTTCGATGATCGTCAAGGCGCAGCGCCCGCCCAGGTACTCGACGCGGACGGTGCGCCGCTGCAAGCTCTGCGGCCGCCCGCGCGCCTACATGCGGAAGTTCGGCATGTGCCGCATCTGCTTCCGGACGCTGGCACTGCGGGGCCAACTGCCCGGCGTGAAGAAGTCGAGCTGGTGAGAAAGAACGGACGAAGTATTCCCGGGCGCGCCGCGCCGCGACCGCCCGCGACGGCAGACAGACCGGATATCCGGCAGAGGAGGCGAAGGCCGTGAGCATGTCGGACCCAATCGCTGATATGCTGACCCGCATCCGCAACGCTGCGGCGGCCAGGCACGACTTTGTGAACGTCCCGGCTTCGAAGATGAAGCTGGCGATCGCGAAAGTCCTCCAGGAGGAGGGCTTCATCCAGGGCTACGAGCTGGCGGGCG
>JBBITS010000016.1:0-3196 GCA_037440665.1 Chloroflexota bacterium | reverse complement strand
CAGGATCACCCTCAGCTATACCGGACGCAAGGAGCCGGCGCTTACGGGATTGCAGCGGGTGAGCAAGCCAGGGCTGCGCGTCTACGTCCAGAAGCGGGAAATCCCGCGAGTGTACGGCGGACTGGGCATCGCCATCCTGTCGACGCCGCAGGGCGTCATGACGGGACAGCAGGCCTGGCGCCGGAGCATCGGCGGCGAAGTGCTGTGTTACGTGTGGTAGGGGCATGTCGAGGATAGGCAGACTCCCGATCCCGCTCTCGCCGAAGGTCCAGGTGACCGTCGAGGGCAACAGCGTGACCGTAAAGGGCCCGAAGGGCGAGCTTTCCATGGAGAAGCACCCGGACGTCGGCCTGCAGGTCGAGGAGGGTAAGCTCGTCGTCACGCGGTCGACGGATCAGCCGCGGCACCGGGCGCTGCACGGGCTGACGCGGGCGCTTCTGGCCAACATGGTGACGGGCGTCGAGCACGGCTTCACGCGGACGCTCGAGCTGCAGGGCGTCGGATACCGCGCGCAGCAGGCGGGCAGCAAGGTGACGCTGGCGCTGGGCTTCTCGCACCCCGTCGACGTGGAGCCGCCGCCGGGCGTGACCATCGAAGTCGAGGGCACTTCGCGCATTCACGTCAAGGGGATAGACAAGCAGATGGTCGGCCAGGTGGCCGCCAACATCCGGAAGCTGCGGCCGCCTGAGCCGTACAAAGGCAAGGGTATCCGCTACATGGACGAGCGAGTGCGGCGGAAGGCCGGCAAGGCCGGAAAGGCGCGATAGGCGATGAAGGGCACTAAGACCGCCCGCGCGGCGCGGCTCCGCCGCCACACGCGGGTGCGCAAGAAGGTGGAAGGCACGGCGCCGGCGCCGCGGCTCGCGGTTTTCCGGAGCCTCTCGCACATCTACGCGCAGGTAATCGACGACGCAGCCGGCCACACGCTGGTCGCGGCTTCCGACCTCGAACCTGACATCCGAGGAAAGCTCGGCGGCAAGAACAAGACGCAGAAGGCCGAGGTTGTGGGGTCTTTGCTGGCCGAGCGCGCGAAGGGGAAGGGAGTAGCTCGCGTGGTCTTCGACCGCGGCGGCTTCAAGTACCACGGCCGCGTAAAGGCGCTGGCCGAGGCTGCCCGCAAGGGCGGGCTTCAGTTCTAGGGGCGATCATGGTCCACGCACGAACAGAGCGAGGTCGCGGGCCCCGGGAAAGCCGGGAAGAAGGCGACCAGGAATTCATCGAAAAGGTCGTCTACATCAACCGGGTCTCCAAGGTCGTGAAGGGGGGCCGCCGGTTCAGCTTCAGCGCGGTCGTAGTCGTCGGCGACGGCAAGGGCCGCGTGGGCGTTGGCCTGGGCAAAGCCAACGAGGTGCCCGAGGCCATCCGCAAGGGTTCGACCATCGCGAAGAAGGAGATGATCACGGTGCCCATGCGCGGCACGACTATCACACACCCGGTACTGGCCCGGTTCGGCGCGGCGAAGGTGCTGCTGAAGCCGGCGTCGCCGGGTACCGGCGTAATCGCCGGCGGTGGCGCGCGCGCCATCCTCGAGGCGGCGGGCGTGAAGGACATCCTGACCAAGTCGCTGGGCAGCCGGAACGCCATCAACGTCGTCCGCGCGACCATCGCCGGGCTGGCGTCGCTGCGCGACCCGAAGGCCGAAGTCCTGAAGCGGCGGTCTTTGGCCGCGCAGGCCGCCGGAGGGATGGAGTAGAACGATGGCCAGCAGGGTCAGGGTTACCTGGATCAAGAGCGGCATCAATCGGAAGGCCGACCAGCGCCGCACCATTCGCGCGCTGGGTCTTCGCAAGCTGGGCCAGACGGTGGAGCACGAGGACAACCGGAGCGTTCGCGGGATGATCCTAAAGGTGCGTCATCTGGTCTCAGTGGAAGAGGCGTAGGGCTGTGCAGCAGAACCAACTCCGGTCCCCGAAGGGCGCCAGGCACGCGAAGAAGCGCGTAGGGCGCGGGAACGCCAGCGGCCACGGCACGTACAGCTCGCGGGGCATGAAGGGCGCGAAGTCGCGCTCGGGCTGGCGGCGTAAGCCGGGCTTCGAGGGCGGCCAGACGCCGCTGTTCCGCCGCCTCGTGTACCGCCGGGGATTCAACAACAAGTTCCGCGTCGAGTTCGCCGAAGTGAAGGTCGGCCAGCTCGCTCGCTTCGCCGCCGGATCGGCCGTCACGCCGGACACGCTGCGCGGGGCCGGTCTCCTCCGGGGACGCGGCCCTGTCAAGCTCCTCGGCGATGGCGAGCTGAACGTGAAGCTCGACGTCACCGTCGACCGCGCGACGGCGTCGGCGCGCGCCAGGGTCGAGGCCGCCGGGGGGACGCTGACCGAGCTGCTGCCGTCGCCGAAGAAGACCGCAGAGGCCGCGCCCGAGGCGGTGACGTCCGCCGCCGCTCCCGAAGCCATTACCGAGATGGCGCCTGAAGCGCCCGAGGCGAAGGCTGAGACAGCGCCGGCCGCCGAGGAGGCTGCGCCCGCTGAGGCGAAGCCGAAGCGCGCCCGCGCGAAGAAGGAACCGAAGGCGGAGAGGGAGGCCTAGATGTCGTCCTTCGCCCGGTCGCAGGCGGCGCAGAGGCCGCGGCTGCTGCAGGCGGCCATCGACGCCTTTGCGCAGCCCGACATCCGCCAGAAGCTGATGTATACCATCGCCCTGCTGGTGGTGTTCCGGTTCGTCGCCCACGTGCCCATACCGGGCGTCAACCCGGACGTGCTGGAGCAGGTGTTCGAGGGCAACGACATCCTGAACTTCTTCAACCTGTTCAGCGGGGGCGCGTTGCGTCGTTTGAGCGTCGCATCGCTGGGGGTGTACCCGTACATCTCGGCGACCATCGTCATGCAACTCCTGCAGCCCATCATCCCCAGCCTGCAGGCGCTCCAGCGCGAGGGCGAGCAGGGGCGGCGGCGCATCCAGATGTACACGCACTGGCTCGCCGTGCCGCTGGCCTTCGTCCAGGGCTACACCCAGCTCATCATCCTCGACCGGTCGAGCAGCCCGAGCGTGTTCGAGGCGAGCGGCTTCACCCCTGGCTTCACCGGCCCGGACGCGCTGCCGACCATGGCCGCGCTGATGTCGATGGCCGCGGGCACCATGTTCCTGGTGTGGCTGGGCGAACTCATCACCGAAAACGGCATCGGCAACGGCGTGTCGCTGATTATCTTCGGCGGCATCGTGGCCGGTATGCCGACGCTCCTGCCGCAGATCACCGAGT
>JBBITS010000015.1:13361-19642 GCA_037440665.1 Chloroflexota bacterium | reverse complement strand
AAAGCGCCATCATGGACGGCTTCCTGGAGCGCCGGGTCTTCCCTCGGCTCGTCTCATCGGGCCGCCACGTGCAGGGGTTCGTGGACGACGACGCCTACTGGATCGACGTCGGTTCGCCGGAGCGCTACCTGCAGGTCAACCTCGACCTCCTGCGCGCGCAGTCCGCGGAAGCGGCGGGCCAGGGCACGGCGCTGCTAACTGAAGAAGGCGCGCGCGTCCACGGCGACGCCTATGTGACCGGCCCTGTCCTCGTAGGTCGCGACACCGCCGTCGAGGCCAGCGTGAGACTTGTGGGGCCATGCGTCATCGGGGCGGGCTGCGTTGTCGAGGCGGGAGCGACGGTCGAGGAGAGCGTCCTCTGGGACGCGGTCCGCGTGGGGCCGGGCGCCAGCGTCACGTCCTCTGTCCTCGGCCAGCGCTGCCATGTGGGCGCCGAGGCGACGGTTCGCCACGCCATCCTGGCCGACGGTGCAACCGTCGCGCCGGGGCTCACCGCCCCTGAAGGCATCCGGGCGGACCCTGGCACAACCCTTGGAAAGAGCGCGTAGCATACCCAATTCAGCGTTTTCCCCTCTTCAAAGCCGCCCCCTGAATGCCGACGGTTAAGTGAGGGGACATACTGTCATGCCTTCCGCGGACCCGTCGCCCCGGCCGGACCAGCCAGCCTTCGTCGAGATCGTGACCAACGGCCACATAGCCTCGGGGCGCTGCGAAGAGGTCAACGCGCGCATGCGGCTTATCGACGTCTTGCTCTCGCCCGACGACACCATCGCGCTGCACGACGCGACGGTGCAGAGCATCCGGCCGGGCCTCCCGACGACGGCTGAGATCGACGTGTTGCTCATCCGCCGTCAGCACGTTCTTGCCGCCAGCGTCATCGAGTCAGCGAACGTCCTCCAGCTCCGCCGCGAGTTCCACCGCACCGAGCTGCTGGAGAAGGCGCCGCACGAAATCACGATGTTCGCCCCGCCCTTCTGGATCGAGGGCCTCATCCACATCGCCCCCAACGCCAGCGTAACCGCCACTCTGCCGAAACTGCTGCAGGGGTTCTTCCCGGTCACGGCCGCCACCATCCGCCACGAGCTGGGCGCAATGACGTGGAAGCGCGACATCGTCGTGGTCAACGGCCCGTCCGTGCACCTCGTGTGCCCGCTGGAGGCGGTGCACAACGACCGCGCCGGCCTCACAGCCGCGCGCATGCCCGCCCCGCCGCGATTCTTCGAACCCGACGACGCAGCCTGAACTCTGCCCGGAACGTGGGAACAGGGATTCCGGACGCTACGTCCGGTGTGCGGACGCCGCTTCGGGCGCGCCGACGGCTTTGTGGCCGTTCCGCTCCTCGTACGTCATGCGGTAGAGGCGGGCGTACAGGCCGCCGTTCGCCAGCAGCTCGTCGTGCGTGCCCATCTCGACGATCTCGCCGCTGTCCACGACGACCACGCGGTCGGCGCTCCGGATCGTCGACAGGCGGTGAGCGATGACGAACGAGGTCCGGTTCTGCAGCAGCCGCTCCAGCGCCTGCTGAATGACCTTCTCCGTCTGCGTATCGACGTTCGCCGTCGCCTCGTCGAGGATGAGGATGCGCGGGTTGGCCAGAATGGCCCGGGCGAAGCTGATGAGCTGCCTCTGCCCGACCGACAGGTTCGAACCCCGCTCGTGGAGGACGGTGTCGTAGCCTTCGGCCAGGCGCGAGATGAAGCCGTGCGCGCCCACGGCCCTGGCGGCCTCGATCATCTCCTCGTCCGTCGCCTCCTGCCGCCCGTACTTGATGTTCTCGCGCACCGTGCCGGAGAACAGGAACGCGTCCTGCAGCACGACGCCCACCCGCCGCATCAGAGTGCTCCGTCTTACCTTCCGGATGTCGATTCCGTCGATGAGGATGCTGCCCTCCGTGACGTCGTAGAAGCGCACGGCCAGCGACGTGATGCTCGTCTTGCCCGCGCCCGTCGGCCCCACGAGGGCGACGGTCTCGCCGGGCGCCACGCGCAGGTTGATGTCCTTCAGCACCGGCACGTCCTCAACGTAGTGGAAGTCCACGTGATCGAACACCACCTCGCCGTTGACGTCCTCCAGATCCACGGCGTCCTTGGCATCCTGGATCTCCGGCACGGTGTCGAGCACCTCGATTATGCGCTCGCCGCCGGCCATGGCCCGCTGGAGCTGCGTGTACTGGAGCACCAGGTCGCGCACGGGGTCGAAGAAGCGCTGGATGGACAGGGCGAAGACGACCAGTGTCCCCATGGTCATGGCGCCGTCGAGGACGCGCATGCCCCCGAAGATGATGACCAGCGCCGTCGCCACGGCGACCGATATCTCGACCATCGGCATGATGGCCGCAGTCACCCGCCCGGCATCGACATTGGCGTCCAGGTTGGCGCGGTTGACGGCGTCGAAGCGCCGCACGTTCTCGCCCTCGCGCGACAGACTCTGGATCACGCGGACGCCGGAGACGTTCTCCTGCAGGTTGGCGTTGACGATGGCGATGGCCTGCCGCACGCGGATGAATGACCGCCGCGCGTAGCTCTGCCACAGGGCCAGCGCCAGCACCATGAACGGCACGACGGCGAAGGTGACAACCGCCAGCGATACGTCGCGCCGCAACAGGATGAGGGTCACGAAGCCCAAACCCGCGAAGTCGGCCATGATGGTCAGCAGGCCCGACGTCAGCAGCTCCTGCAGCGTCGTCACGTCGCTGGTGATGCGCGACATGATACGGCCGACCTCGTTGTTGTCGTAGAAGCGCAGCGAGAGCTTCTGGAGGTGCTGGAACATCTGGTTCCGGAGTGTGTACAGAACGCGGTGGCCAAGCCAGCCGGTGCTGGCAAGCTGCGCGTAGTAGGCGACGCCTCCGGTCAGGGCCAGCGCCAGCAGCGTCAGCGCGTGGCGCGAGATGGCGCCGCTACGGCCGGCCGTTGCTGCGTCCACGAGCTGGCCGATGACCTCGATGGAGTAGATGCTCGTGGCCGAGAAGATGAGCATGCCGATTACGGCCACGACCGCGCGCTTCTTGTAGGGCGCCAGATACGGGATGAGCCGCCGCATCACCCGGTGGCTGTAGACCGACCCCAGCTCCTCGTCGTCCCAGCCGTCGATGCTCCGGCGGAGCGTGTTGGGCCGGAGCTGCTGGCCCTGCCGCCAGGTGTGCATGGGCCCGCCGCCGCTCCATCCACCCGCGCCGCCTGCGCCCCAGTACGCCATCAGGAAGCTCCTCCGCTGGCAGGCGTTCCCGCCGCCTCGGCCTCGGCCAGGCGCTCCAGCGCCTCCTCCTGGTCCCGCAACTCCAGGTCGTAGATCTGCCGGTAGAGGCCTTCCTGCTCCACGAGCGCCTCGTGCGTGCCGCGCTGGACGATCCGGCCGTCCTTCAGCACCAGTATCTGGTCGGCGCGCTTGACCGTCCGCAGCCGCTGCGCGATCACGAAGGTCGTTCTCCCCCGCATCAGTTCGGCCAGCGCCTGCTGGATCAGGTACTCGGTCTCCGTGTCCACGCTGGACGTCGAGTCATCGAAGATGAGGATGCGGGGGTTGATCAGCAGCGTCCGCGCAATGGCCACGCGTTGCTTCTGCCCTCCGGACAGCGTGATGCCCCGTTCGCCGACCCACGTGTCGTAGCCGTCGGGCAGGCTGACGATGAAGTCGTGAATGCGCGCCGCCTTCGCCGCGCGCTCGATCTCGTCCTCCGTGGCGTCCACGGCGCCGTACGCGATGTTGTCGCGGATCGTCGCCGAGAACAGGAAGACGTCCTGCTGCACAATACCAATGCTGCTCCGAAGCGACGCCAGCGTTACGTCGCGGATGTCGATGCCGTCGATGGTGATACGCCCACCGGTTACGTCATAAAAGCGCGGCAGCAGGTTCACGATGGTCGTCTTGCCCGACCCCGTGGGCCCCAGCAGGGCGATCATTTCGCCCGGCTTCGCTTCGACGTCGATGCCGCGCAGTACGGGCGACACGGCATCGTAGCCAAATGCGACGTCCTCGAAGCGAACGTGACCCTTGACGCCGGCGAGCGCGACAGCGTTCGGCTTCTCCTGCACGGCCGACTCGGCGTCGAGGATCTCGTAGATGCGCTCGGCGGCCGCCTGGCCGCGGGCGAACAGCAGAACGATCCACCCCAGGCTGCGGACGGGCAGGCCGAGCATGGCCAGATAGAGGAAGAACGCCGAGATGTCACCCACCCCGAGGTTGCCGCTCTTTATCTCCAGGGCGCCCACCCAGGCCACGGCCACAGTGGCCAGCGTCCATATACCTGTCAGCAGCGGCGTATTGAAAGCCTGCACCTGGTTGGTGTAGAAGGCGTTGTTGAACAGGTCCTTCGTCTCTTTCTCGAACTTCTGCGCCTCGTAGTCCTCGCGGGCGAAGGCCTTGACGACCCGCATGCCCGACAGGTTTTCCTGAATCACCGTGCCCATGCGGCCCTGCAAGTCCTGGATGAGCATCCAGAACGGGCGCAGGCCCAGCGTCACCTGGGTCGCCCGGCCGGCGACGATCGGGATGAACGCCAGCGCCACCAGCGCCAGCTTCCAGCTCGTCAGGAACATGAGGATCATGGCCACGACCAGCAGAATCAGCACGTAGGTCAGGCGCAGCAGGCCCATGCTGACGTACAGCCGCACGCCCTCCACGTCCTGTGTGGCCCGTGACATGATCTGCCCGGTCTGGGCCTTGTCGTGATAGGCGAAGCTCAGACGCTGCAGGTGGTCGTAGATGCGATTGCGGATGTCGTACGCCACCCGCTGGGAAATCCATTCGTTCAGATACGTCTGCGCGTACTGGAACAGGCCGCGCAGTACGGCCGCCGCCACGATAAGCGAAGCGGCGATGACGAGGGTGCCCCGGCTCCCCTGCGGTTCCCCTTCGACGATGTCGATGCCGCTGTTGATGGCGAACCCGACCAGCCTCGGCATCGCCAGCGCAAAGCCCGCCGCGCCCATGACGACAAGCAGCGCCAGCGCCACCTGCGGCAGGTACGGCCGGACGAACGAGAGGACACGTACGAGGACGGGCGGATGTCGCGACATGATCCCTACGCGAGCCATATTATCCGATCTTTACGCTCACGTAAAGGTGGAGGTGGCGGCTCGCTCGCACGCCGGACAGGTCCGGGTGGCGCGGGCGCGCTGGTAGAATGGGACCGGCCGCCCCTCCACAGGCTGCCCGGTTATGAGCATACCCGCCGTCCGCTACCGCATCCGCCCGATGACCGAGGACGACCTGCCCGGCGTCATGGAGATTGAGCGCGCGTCGTTCCCCTCCGCCTGGCCGGAGTCGGCATACCGCAAGGAGCTGACCAACCGCCTGGCCCGCTACGTGGTGGCCGTCGAAGCGGAGCAGAGAGCGGAAGCCTCACCCGGAAGGCGGCGCCTCTGGGGTTCCATCGCGCGGGCGCTGGGCCGAGATGGAAACAAGGCTGCCGCGCCGACGGGGCGCATCATCGGCTTCGCGGGCCTCTGGCTCATGGTCGACGAGGCCCACATCGTCACCCTGGCCGTCCGGGAGGGCAACCGGCGTCAGGGCGTCGCTCAGGCGCTGGCGCTGCGCGCCATCGACCTGGCCCGGGAGAGCGACCAGCGCCGCGTCACGCTGGAGGTCCGCGCGTCGAACACAGCCGCACAGGCGCTCTACAGCAAGCTTGGCTTCCAGCGCGCCGGCGTCCGCCGCCGGTACTACACCGACAATCAGGAGGACGCCGTTATCATGACGACGCCCGACCTCGACAGCCCCGAGTACCGCGCGCTGCTGGCCAGTATCAGCGGCGGACGCCGCTAGGGGCCGGTCACCGACGCCAGGTACGCCAGAGCGCGGTTGAGCTGCGGGTCGCGCCCGAACGCCAGGTCGTCGAAGGTCCGCGCGACGTGCTCATCGGGCTGAATGCCCTGCCCGCTGAGGCCACGCTCGCTCAGGGGGCCCAGGTTCTCGCCACTGGTCACCGCCAGCGACGAACCGTCACCCAGCGGCGTGATCACCGTGAACCCGGCGCAACCGTAGGTCGGCTCGCCGATGAGCCGCGCCACCTCGTACTCGTCCAGAGCGGCCACCGCCACCTCGGACACGGAGCCCGTGAGGCCGTTGATAAGCACGGCCAGGGGCCGCTGGAACGGCAGGTACGTGCCGTCCGCCTCCCACGTCTCGCCGCCCTCGCGATAGCGCGCCCGCACGACGACGCCCGATTTCACGAAGAGACTGATGAGCCCAACGTCCAGCTCCCCGCCGAAGTTGTCCCGTAGGTCCAGCACCCACGCCTTCGCTCCCTGCTTCTCCAGCGCCTCCAGCGCCTCGCCTAC
>JBBITS010000015.1:0-13351 GCA_037440665.1 Chloroflexota bacterium | reverse complement strand
GCCGGTGTGGACGCCGCCGATGACGAACGCCCGCACGCGGACATAGCCGACGCCGCCGTCCAGCAGCCGCCATTCGACGTTATTTGGCGTCACGGGCGCGCGGCGGATGTTGAACGACAGCTCCTCGCCGCTGGAGGGACGCCGCACTACCACGGCCGCGACGGAACCCTCCGGGCCGCGCAGCGCCTCCTCAACGGCGCTCCGCGTTGCGGTCGAGAGGTCATTCCCGTCCACGGAAAGCACGCGGTCGCCCGGCCGCACGCCGGCGAGGTCGGCGGGCGAGTCCTGAAAGACGTCGGTGATGATCACAGGCGTCGCCGCCAGCACCTCGACGCCGATGCCGGCGCCGCGCGTGCCCTGCCGCGTCTCCTCCTGGATCTGAGCCTGCGCGGGCGGCAGAAAGTACGTGTGACAGTCGCCGGCAGATTGCGCCATGGACGTGAGCGCCGCCTGGCGTGCCTTCACCCCGTCCAACTCACGGGCAGCATCGATCAGCGCCGCATAGGCGTCGTGGAAGGCCTGCCAGTCGGCCGCGCGATCGCCTGTGAACACGGGGGCCGCGGGCGCGGCTACGCCCGCCTCCGACACGGCGCCCGCCACGCCGGACCACGCCGACGACAGGAGCTGCGCGGAATCCAGCGGAACGATGTAGCCGTCCATCATCAGCCTGAAACCGTTCTCGATGACGCGCACGCCGCCCTGCGCCAACAGCAGCGGGTCCACCGTCGGCGTCGCCACGGCCGTGGGCGAGGGAACGGGCGACGGCGTGAGGGTCGGCGTCGGCGGGACCGAGGTGGCCGTGGGCACGGAGGAACTATCCCCGCACGAGGCGAGCACGACTGTGAGCGCGAGGATCAGCGGGAAGGGACGTATCACCGTAGCTGCACGGCCTCTCGTCAAGTCGCGCCTTCGACCGGGGTCGTTCAGTCTAGGTAGCGCCCCGTCGGGCTGTCAAAGCGACGGGCGGCGGCGCGCGACGGTGTCACGCGCTAAGACAGGGTCAGGCGTCAGGCTACGCTCGGCATCGAGTTCGTCCAGGCTCCCTTCGCTCCACGTGGGGCCCACGGCGCTGCCGCGCGCCGTGAACAGACGCCCTGAAAGGCGCCCGACCACGCCGTCGAAGGCCAGAGCCGTCGCCATCACCTCGCCCCAGCCCAGTTCCGGCGGGATAAGCACGTGCGACAGGCCGACAATGCGAAGTTCGCGGACCACCCGCGCCAGGGCGCGGTGGCCCGCGGCGACGACGCGGAAGTCCTCTCGCCCGTCGCCGCCGTCGTTCTCGACCAAGAGATAGGTGGACCGCGCCCGGTCAGCCTGGGGACGCAGTCGCGATCGCACCAGTTCCATGAACTCGGCGGACCCGACGGCCTCGCGCGGCGTCTCAACGCGCAGATCGAAGCCGCTGGCCTTGTCCGCGATGACGGCGCGAAACGCAGGGCCCGCTCTCCACCACAGGCGTCCCAGGCGGGTCCGGCGGCGGGACAGGACGAATCGCTCCACGCCAGAGCGCAGGTCTTGATGATCGAGCTGGTCTCCTGCCGCGACCAGCCAGTGCTGGCCTGCGCTGCGGGCGCGAGCGTGGAACGTCCGCGCCAGGAAGTCGTGCAGGTCGTGGCTACGGCGGGACGGCCGCCCCGCGAGCGGGTCGGCCGGGATCAGCCAGCCACGCCCGATCTTGAAGGCGGGTATTCTCCCGCCCCTGCACCACCGATACAGCGTTGATACGGAGACGCGGAAGTGTCTGGCTGCCTCTTCGAGGGTAAGGAATTCGCCTGCGGGTTGGTATCTGGTCATCCTTGACGCGGTCGGAACCTAGCATGCGCGTGGACAACGTTCAAAGCCGTGCGCAAAGGTTCTGCCTGATCGCGACGATGCAGATGCGTGAAAAGCGCGCGCATTCTCCGCCGCTCATGGCCATGCTTGTGAAACTCAAGCCTCTTACTGGCCGGAACCGCTACGGCCGCTTCTACGCGCAGTTCCCGGCGTAGGGTCACCGGCCCAGACACCGGCATTGCGTTGAGGTCAGGGGCGATTGGCGGCGCCGCTAGTTGCGCGAGGGATGGCGAAGACTCCCGCCCCCGCTCAGGCGAGCCGTCTTCGGAGACGGCTCCGCGACGGGGGGCCGGACGATGGCGGGCGCGCTGACGCCGGCAGGCAGCGGCTCGCCCTCCAGCGCCGAGTCGATGATCTTTCCCTGAGACGTGTAGATGCGGCCGTCGGCGTAGCAGATCATGCCGCCATACAGGCCGGCGACGCCGATGAGCGCCGACCAGGGTACCTCCGGCGCCACGAGGACGTTCGACAGCAGGACCATTCGCAGTTCGCGCGCCAGCCGGCTGAGGGTCGCATGCACCTGACCCACCATCTCCAGGTCCTGGCCGGACGTGTCGGTGCGGCCCTCCGCTATGACGTAGGTTGTCGGCGAGCGGCCGGCCTGCTGGCGAAGGGCGTTGGCCAGGGTATCGGCGAAACGCTGCGATCCCGCCGTCTCGGCCGGCGCCTGAATCGCGATGTCGAAGCCGCCGGGCTTGTCCTGGACGGATACCTGCATATCCGGCCCCTCCTCCCAGAGCAGCCGGCCGAGACGCGTCTTGCGCCGGGAGAGGACGAACTCCTCGATGGCAGTCCGCAGCTCTATGTGCTCGTGCCGGTGCGCAGACGCGATGAGCCAGTGTTGCCCTTCGAGCCGTGCGCGCGGGTTGAACGTCCGGGCCAGGAACTCCCGGAAGGCGTCGTGGGTCCGGGGCGGGCCAGGCGCGAACGAGGACGCGGGGATCAGCCAGCCCCGGCCTATCTTGAAGGCGGGAATCCGGCCGACCCGGCACCACCGGTAGAGGGTAGACGCTGAGACGCGGAAGCGCTCAGCGGCTTCCTCCAGCGTGAGCAGTTGGCCCGGCGCGCCCTGCGTCATCGTCATGATGCCACTACGCTAACGCCACCCGCGCGGGATAACAACAGGCTTAACTACCCAAATGCTAGGCCCCAATGTACTGTCTGCCGTCCGGATCGGGGTTAATTGACCGATCACGCTCTGTCAGATCGCGACGGAACCAGCAGTTATTCACCAGTGGCAAATGCCGCCACAAGGTCAGAAATCGGTGGCCTCCCTTAGGGGATTCGACGAACGCCCTCGCGAGACAAGGCTAGCCTCGCCCAACCGAAAGGCGATGGTCGGCGTTCGGGTTCCCCGCTCTTCGAAGATGAAGCGACTCACCCCTGGGTCGCCGTCCCAGAACGGGCGAGCCTGAGGACCCGCAGGAGGCGCGTTTCGGCTACAATCGGGGCGAACCGGAGCCCGGAGGGACCTGGCGCTTGAGCGGCATCCCCATCAAGTTCGGCACCGACGGCTGGCGCGCCATCATCGCCGAGGACTACACGTTCGACAACGTCCGCGCCTGCGCCGCCGCAGCAGCCCGGTACCTGAAGAACCACCGCCTGAGCGACCGCCCCTTCGTCATCGGCTTCGACACCCGTTTCGCGTCCGAGGACTTCGCGGCGGCCACCGCCGAGGTCATCGCCGCCGCGGGCATCCGCGTGTTGCTCGCGACACGCCCCTGCCCGACGCCGGCCGTCAGCTTCGCCATCCTAGACCGCGGGGCGGGCGGCGCCGCCGTCATCACCGCCAGCCATAACCCGTGGCGATGGAACGGCTTCAAGTACAAGCCCGAATACGCCGGCAGCGCTTCGCCCGAGGTCGTGGCCGAAATCGAGGGCTACCTTCCGGGCGTCCTGCGCGCGGGCCCGCCGCCACGTCTACCCATCGACCGCGCCGAAGCCGAGGGTGTTGTCGCCCGCTTCGACCCGCAGCCACCCTATCTGGCTGGCCTCGCGAAGCTGGCCGATCTCGGCGTCATCAAGAGCGCGGGCCTCAAGGTCGCAGTGGACGCCATGTACGGCGCCGGCGCGGGCCACTTCCCCGAACTCCTCGATGGCGGCAGCACGCGAGTCGAGGAGCTGCACGGCGAACGCAACCCGCTGTTCCCCGGAGTCTCGTCGCCCGAGCCCATCGGCAAGAACCTCGAAGCCCTGTGCGTCCGCGTGCCCGGCGGCGGCTTCGACGTGGGCATCGCTAACGACGGCGACGCCGACCGTGTGGGCCTCGTCGACGAACGCGGGCGCTTCATCAATCAGCTCCAGGTGTTCGCGCTGCTGACGTACTACCTCCTGGAGTACCGCGGTGAGCGCGGGCCCATCGTCAAGTCTGTGACGACTACGCAGATGGTGCAGAAGCTCGGCGAACTGTACGGCGTTCCCGTGCACGAGACGCAGGTCGGCTTCAAGTACCTGGGGCCGAAGATGATCGAGACGGATGCCCTGATCGGCGGCGAGGAGAGCGGCGGCTACGGCTTTCGGGGCCACATCCCGGAGCGCGACGGCATCCTGGCCGGTCTGTACTTTCTCGATTTCATGGCTCGCAGCGGGAAAAAGCCCTCGGAGCTACTGGCGGAGCTGCACGACAAAGTCGGGCCGCACTTCTACGACCGCGTCGACATCCACCTGAAGGAAGACGAGCGACCGGCCATCCTCCGCCGCGCCGAGGCCGCGCGCCCGGACGCCATCGCCGGTATCCGTGTGACCTCCATCGATACCACCGACGGCTTCCGTTTCACGCTCGACGGCCACGGCTGGCTGCTTCTGCGCTTCAGCGGCACCGAGCCGCTCCTCCGCATCTATACCGAGGTCGACGACGAGGCTCTGGTGCGGCGCGTGCTGGACGCAGGGCGCGAGCTGGTGAACGCGTGACCAGCGCCACATCGCTGGACGGCCGCGCCCTGGCCCAGCGCATCGACCCGCAGGGTCTCCTCGAGCGCATCGAGGCGCTTCCCGAGCAGTGCCGCGAAGCCTGGGACCTCGGGATGGCGGCGCCGCTGCCGCCGGCCGCTCACGTCATCAACGTCGTCATCTGCGGCATGGGTGGCTCGGCCATCGGCGGCGACCTCGTGCGCGCGCTCGCGGCAGGCGTGTCGCACGCGCCGGTGACGGTAGTGCGCGGCTACGAGCTGCCCGCGCACACCGGCGCGGGGACGCTGGCCCTCTTCTGCAGCGCCTCCGGGAACACCGAGGAGACGCTGGCGGCGTTCGACCGAGCGCTGGACACCGACGCCCACAAGCTGGTCATCACGAAGGGCGGTGCGCTGCTCGCCGAGGCGCAAAAATACGGCGTGCCGGCTGTGCAGTACCGCTACGACGGCGAGCCGCGCTCCGGCCTCGGCTACGGGCTGATGATCCCGCTGGCGGTCCTCTGCCGACTCGGCGTGCTGGACGAACTCGACGGCGACGTGGACGAGGCCATCGCGACGCTGGTGGAGCAGCGCAAGATCGTGGGCTTCGACGCGCCCGAGGAGCGCAACCCGGCGAAGCGGCTCGCGCGCAGCCTGCACGGCCGGATCACCGTCGTCATCGGCGGCGGCATCCTGTCCGAGGCCGCGCACCGCTGGGCCACGCAGTTCCACGAAAACGGCAAGGTCTGGGCGTTCTGGCAAGAGTTGCCGGAACTGAACCACAACCTGGTCGAGGGCTTCGGCCTGCCGCCAGCTGCCGTGGAGAACGTCTGCGCCGTGTTCCTGCGCGGGCCGCGCCTGCACCCCCGCGTGCTCCTGCGCTACGACGTCACCCGCGAGCTGATGGCCGGTGCCGGCGTTGCGCTGGAGACCGTTGACGCACGCGGAGAGTCGCCGCTGGCGCAGGTTCTGTCGGCGATCCACTTCGGCGACTACGTGAGCTACTACCTAGCGCTGCTCAACGGCGTTACGCCGTCGCCGGTGCCGCGCATCGACGTCCTCAAGCGCCGCCTGCGCGAGGCCTGACACGGCGGAACGAGAACAGCGCCCGCCAACGTCCGTCACGGGCGTAGCCCCGGGCGGAATACAAGACTGCGGGCGAGTCTGATGGTCATTGACAAAACAAGTGGCACAGCCGACAGCAGCGCGGTGGGCCGGTGAGCGGGTTAAACGGTCGAACCCGCATTCCACCTCGCCCCTGTCTGCCGACATCCCCCTCTCCGCGCGACGCGGAGAGGGGGACCGAGGGGGTGAGGGGAACGCGCATTCTCCAGCTCATCCGCCAACCGGCTGAATGATAAGGTCCGTACCACCTGACCTGACTTGTCAAAGACCATCAGAACGGCTCGCCATGGCTCCACCACGCCGATCGACGCAGCTCGTCAACCATGCCGTTCGCCGCACAGGCCTTCGTACTGCTGGACTGGCGTCAGCGCTTGGTGTACTGCGGAGCCTTGCGGGCGCGCTTGAGCCCGACCTTCTTGCGCTCCTTCATGCGGGCGTCGCGGGTCAGAAGGCCGAACTTGCGCAGCGGCGCCTTCAGCGACTCGTCCGAGGCTATCAGCGCGCGGGAGATGCCGTGAGAGATGGCGCCTGCCCAGCCGCTGTTGCCGCCGCCCTCGACGCGGACGCTCACGTCGAACTTGTCGATGGCGCCCGTGACCTTCAGAGGTAACAGCGCCGCCGCCTGATGCACCGGGCGGGGAAGCATCTCTTCGAGCTTCTTGCCGTTGACCGTGACCTTGCCGCTGCCCGGCAACAGGCGCACTCGCGCCACCGAGGTCTTGCGCCGGCCCGTTCCGCAGATGTAGTGGTCCTGTGTCACTCGTTCCCTCCGTCGCCTTGGGGCTTGCGGGGCTTGCCCTTGCCTGCGTTCACCTGGGCCTGGTGCGGATGGTCGGGGCCGGCGTAGACCTTCAGATGGCGGCGCAGGCCATCGCCCAGGCGGTTGTGAGGCAGCATGCCCTTCACCGCCCGCTCGATGACGCGGCCCGGCTGTTTCTGCAGCTCCACCGACAGCGGCCGCTCTTTCAGGCCGCCCGGGTAGCCTGAGTGCCGGTAGTACGTCTTCTGTTCCGTCTTCCTGCCGGTAATGCGGACCTTCGCGGCGTTGACGACGACGACGAACTGGCGCGGGTCCATGTGAGGCGTAAACGCCGGCAGGTTCTTCCCCCGCAGGATCGAGGCCACCTCCGACGCCAGACGGCCCAGCGGCCGATCTGTGGCGTCGATGACGTGCCAGGTTTCCCGAACGTCACCCTTCTTCAGCGTGTAGGTCTTCATCTATCCGTTTCCCCGTCCCGGGTTCGCTCTCGCGGCCCAGGTCCACGTCGCGGTAGCTCACTCGCGCCAGGTACAGCCCGAAGGCCGGAGCGACCGGTCCCACGCTCGCAGGGACAGCACGCTCTATTTGATCGATTACCGCCTCCGGCGTCCGCCGCCCGGCGCCCGCGTCCACCAGGGCGCCGGCCATGCGGCGCACCTGGTTGGGCAAGAACGATGGCGCCTCGACCTCGATGGTCACCAACTCGCCCTCGCGCCAGAGGTCGCAGCGCGAGAGCGTGCGCACCGTCGTTCGCCCGCCGGGGTTGCCGGACAGCGCCGCCACGTCGCGCCTGCCGGGCAGCCACGCCGCCAGGCAACGCATCGGCTCCAGGTCCAGGTTCTCTCGGACCTGCCACACCCTGCGCGCCCAGAGTGGCGAACGCGTCCGCCGGTTCAGCACCAGGTAACGGTACGTCCGGCTCGCGGCGTTCCGCCGCGGGTCGAACCCGGCGGCCACTTCCGCCGCCCGGCGCACCGCGATGTCTTCGGGCAGCCAGTGGTTCAGCCCGTCGACGAACGTCCCGGGGCTGTGCGCCGAGGCGGTGTCGAACGCGGCCACCTGCCCCAGGGCGTGCACACCAGCGTCGGTCCGTCCCGCGAACGCAACGCGGACCGTTTCGCCCGTCAGTTTGGTAATGGCGGCCTCCATCTCCTGCTGGATGCTGGGGCCGTTCTTCTGCCACTGGGACCCGCTGTAGCGAGTCCCGTCGTATTCAAGGACGAGAGCCAGGCGCCGCAGCGTCCTAGGCTTCCTTCCCGACGAGTTCCAGTTGCGCCATGGGCGCACCATCACCCTTGCGCGGGCCGATCTTCACGATGCGGGTGTAACCTCCCGCCCGGTCGGCGAACCTCGGCCCCAGGTCATCGAAAATCTTCCTGACGACGCTGGCGTCGTTCAAGAACTGGATCGCCTGGCGCCGCGCGTGCAGGTCGCCGCGCTTTCCCAGGGTGATCATCTTCTCGGCCAGGCTGCGGGCCTCTCTCGCCTTAGCCTCCGTCGTGCGGATGCGTTCGTGCGTTACCAGGTCCTTCACGAGGCCGCGCAGGAGCGCCAGGCGCTGGTCGGTGGGGCGGTTCAGCTTGCGGCGGGCAACATTGTGTCGCACCCTACTCGTCCCCCTCCAGCAGCGCCTTCTCGCCCTTCTCCTTCAGCGCCTCGATGAGCTTGGCCCCCAGAGGCGTCAGGTCTTCGTCCAGCGCCACGTCCTCGTCTTCCTCCACGCCGTAAGCCCCCAGCGATTCGCCACCCGCCTCCCCGGTGCCAGGCTCCAGGAAGCCGAGTTGGACCAGCTTCTCCTTGAGTTCGTCGTACGACTTGCGGCCGAAGTTGCGCAGGGCGAGCAGCTCGTCCTCGCTCTTCTCGAGGACCTGGCCCACGGTCATGAGGCCGCTGCGCTTCAGGCAGTTGTAGGCCCGGACCGAAAGCCCCAGTTCCTCGATGCGCGTGTTGTACTTGTCGGGCGAGAGCGACGTGCCCGTGCCCAGTCCGCTCGTCACCACGGGCGGCACGGGCTTGCCCAGCGCGGCGAAGAACTGCAGCTCCCGCATCAGGATGTCGGCGCTCTGACTGATGGCCTCGGTGCCGCTGATGGTTCCGTCGGTCCACACCTCAAGCACGAGCCGGTCGAAGTTCGTCATCTGGCCGACGCGGGTTGGTTGCACTTCGTACTTCACCCGGCGCACCGGCGTGAAGATGGCGTCGACGGGGATCACGCCGATGGGCATGCCCTCGGCCTGGCCAGCGGGAACGAAGCCCACGCCACGCTCCACGTTGAACTCGACCGTGAGGTGCGCCGAAGACCCTTCGAGCGTCGCCAGACGCAGCTCGGGGTTGACGATCTCGTAGTCGGGCGACGCCTGGATGTCACCCGCAGTCACCTCGCGCTCGCCGACGGCCTCCAGGTACATCTTGGCGGGCCGGTCAGAGAAGGCGCGCAGCCGGATGGCCTTCACGTTCAAGAGGAACTCGGTGGTGTCCTCCCGCATGTTGGGAATGGTCGAGAACTCATGGTCGACCTCATCGATGCGGACTGACGCCACTGCTGCTCCGGGCAGCGCCGACAGCAGGACGCGCCGGAGCGCGTTGCCAAGGGTGATGCCGAAGCCGCGGTCCAGCGGCTCTGCCACTATCCTGGCATAGTCGTCGGTCTCTTCGACCACCTCGACATGGGGGGACTCCAGTTCGTTCAAGGGAATCCTCCTCGATTCTGATTCGTCCTCTGTCTGGCTGACGGGGAGTCCCGTCCGCAACGAGAGGACATTAGCGAGAGTAGAACTCAACGATCACCGCCGGATCGAATCGCGCGTCAGCGTCGGCGATGGTCGGCGCGCCGACCACCCGTCCCGTTAATCTGGCCTGGTCGACCTCCAGCCACTGCGGGATTTGCTTGTTTTTGACGGCTTCCTTCGCGTAGGCGAACAGTCCCGTCTTCTGCCCCAACGGTGTCCAGGCGATCACGTCGCCGACGCGCACGCGAGCGGAGGGTATGTTCGTCTTGCGTCCGTTCAGCAGGATGTGCCCGTGGCGAACCGTCTGGCGGCCGGCGGCGCGCGATTCCGCAAAGCCTGCCCGGTAGACCACGTTGTCGAGCCGCATCTCGAGGCGGCGGACCAGGTTCTCGCCGGTCACGCCGGCCTGATGGACGGCCTCGTCATAGTAGCGGCGGAACTGCTTTTCCATCAGCCCATAGGCGCTGCGCGCCTTCTGCTTCTCCCGAAGCTGCAAGCCGCGGTCCGACACTTTGCGGCGGCGCGGGGAGCGTACTCCAGGCGGCTGAGGCCGCCTCTCCAGCACGCAGCGGGTGACGCACTTGTCACCCTTCAGAAAGAGCTTCTCGCCGTACCTTCTGCAAATCCGGCACACCGCGCCGGTGTATCTCGCCATCTCGTCCTCCCGGATCTCCGGTTACACGCGCCGCCGCTTCGGCGGACGGCAGCCGTTATGCGGGATCGGTGTCACGTCGCGGATGCTGAGGATGATAAGGCCCGACGCCTGCAGCGTGCGGATTGCCGCCTCGCGCCCGCTCCCTGGCCCCTTCACGTACACGTCGATCTGCCGCAGGCCGTGCTCCATGCCCTTGCGCGCCGCCTGCTCGGCCGCCAGTTGCGCGGCGTAGGGCGTGCTCTTCCGCGATCCCTTGAAGTTCGCCTGGCCTGCGCTGGCAGCAGAAATCACGTTACCGTTCGGGTCCGTCAACGTAATCGTAGTATTGTTGAACGTCGACAGGATGTAGGCCCTCCCCCTGGGGACGACCTTCTTCTCACGCTTCTTACCCTTGGCTTTTCGTTCCGCCATCTGTTAGCTCCGTACGGCGCGGACCTCGTTCTGCGGTGGCCGCGGCCGTTCTCTCACCGGCCTACTTCTTGGCCAGCGCCTTCTTCTTGCCTGCGACCGTGCGCCGGCTGCCGCGCTTCGTGCGGGCATTGGTGCGCGTGCGCTGGCCGCGCACGGGCAGCCCGCGCCGGTGCCGCACGCCCCGGTAGCAGTTGATCTCGATCAACCGCTGAATGTTCTGCCGCACCTCGCGCCGCAGGTCGCCTTCAACGGTGTAGTCCCGATCCACGACCTCACGGATGCGGTTCACTTCCTCGTCCGTCAGGTCCCGGACCTTGGTGGCGGGGTTCACCTGCGTCTGCTGGCAGATCTTCGACGCCGTGGATGGGCCGATGCCATAGATATAGCGCAGCGAGATGTCGATCCGCTTGTCGCGCGGGACGTCAACGCCAGCGATGCGCGCCATGGCCAGTACCCCCTATCCCTGCCGCTGCTTGTGCTTCGGGTTTTCGCAGATGATGCGAATCACGCCGTGCCGCCGGATGATCCGGCACTTCTCGCAGCGCGGCTTCACCGATGCCTGTACCTTCATCTCCAGTCCTCCTGCCGTCCGGACGCGCCTAGCGCATCCGGTACGTGATCCGCCCGCGCGTCAGGTCGTAAGGCGAGAGTTCGACCACGACCTTATCGCCGGGCAGGATCTTTATGAAGTGAAGGCGCAGCTTGCCCGAAACGTGGGCCAGCACCTGGTGTCCGTTGGGAAGCGCTACCCGGAACATGGCGTTGGGCAGCGGCTCCGTGACGGTGCCCTCCACTTCGATTGCGTCTTTCTTTGGCATTCCGTCCGCCGGAGCGGACTACACCTCCATCCCCCGCCTACCGCAATGCGGTAAGCACCTCGGCCTCGCCATCGCCTATGGCGATGGTGTGCTCGAAGTGAGCGGCAAGGCTCCCGTCGAGCGTGCTCACCGTCCAGTTATCATCATGGCGCCTGGTCCGCCAGTCGCCCGTCGTGACCATGGGCTCCAGCGCCAGCACCATTCCCTTCTTCAGCAGCGGCCCCCGCGTGGGCGGACCGAAGTTCGGCACCTGCGGGTCCTCGTGCATCTCCCGCCCGACGCCGTGGCCGACGTATTCGCGCACGACGGAGAACCCCTGGCCCTCCACGAGCGTCTGGATGGCGTTCGACACCGCCCCCAGAGGCTGCCCGCTCCGGGCCGCCGTGATTCCCGCCTGCAACGCCTGCTCCGTCACGCGGATCAGGCGTTCGGCCTCCGGGGATACCTTGCCGACGCCAACGGTCACGGCCGCGTCGGCGACGTAGCCCCGGTACGTCGCACCCAGGTCGATGGACACGACATCGCCTTCCTGGATGACCCGCTTTCCGGGAATGCCGTGCACGATCTCGTCGTTCACCGAAACGCACACGGTCGCCGGATAGCCATGGTACCCCAGGAAGGTGGGCACGCAGTGCCGCCGGGCGAACTCCCTGCGGACGATACGGTCGAGTTCCAGCTCCATCGTTCCCGGTTTCACGGCCTCGACCAGTATAGCCAGCACCTCCGCAACGATGCGGCCGGCCTGCCGCATGATCGCGATCTCGTCATCGGACTTAATAATTATAGGCATGCGCCGCTGCTCAACTCCAATCACGCGTTGCGGCGCTACCGGGCGGCGCCCGCCTTGATGGCCCGCAGCAGCGCATCGGTCACGGCGTTCAGATTCTGCTCGCCGTCCACGTCCACCAGCTTCCCCTGCCCACGGTAGTAGGCCAGCAGGTCCTCTGGTGGTTTCTGCGTCTGCAGCCGGTTGCGGACCACCTCCGGCCGGTCGTCATCTCTCTGATACAGGTCTGCGCCATCTCTGTCGCACTTACCCGCGACGGCAGGCGGGTTGCTGACCTCGTGGTAAACGGCGCCGCACTGCCGGCACAGCCAGCGGCCGCTGAGCCGCCGCACCAGTTCGTCGTCGCTCGCGGCGATGTTCAGCACCAGGTCAATCGTCTGCCTGGCCCCGCTCAGGGCCTCGTCCAACGCCCGGGCCTGCGCCAGGTTCCTAGGGAACCCGTCGAGCAAGAACCCGTTCCGCGTGTCGGGCTGCTGGAGCCGCTCTAGCAGCATCCTTATCGTCACCTCGTCGGGCACAAGCTCGCCGCGATCCATGTACGACTTGGCGAGCCTGCCCAACTCCGTCCCCTGCGCCACGGCGGCGCGGAACATGTCGCCGGTGGCGATGTGCGCGAGCCCCTCGCGCCCGGCCACCAGCGCCGCCTGCGTTCCCTTGCCCGCTCCCGGGGGCCCCAGCAGGATGATCTTCACTTTCAGCGGCCCCCTACCGGATGAACCCCTCGTAGTTGCGCATCATCAACTGCGCTTCTAGCTGCCGCATGGTATCGAGCACCACGCCGACAACGATCAGCAAACCCGTGCTGCTGATGGTAAGTTGCTGCACGTCGGTGAAGCGCGTCATCAGGTACGGCAGCACGGCCACGCCGCCCAGGAAGAACGCCCCGGCCCACGTGATTCGCACCAGCACGCGCATCAGGTATTCCGCCGTGGGCCGCCCCGGCCGGATGCCGGGGATGAACCCACCCTGCTTCTGCAGGTTTTCAGCCAGGTTCTGCTGCTGGAACACGACCAGCGTGTAGAAGAAGGTAAAGATCACCACCAGTAAGAACACGGCCACCATGAAGCCCGGGCTCTGCGGCCGCATGACGTCGACTACCCACCCCGCCAGCGTGTCGAGCGTTCCGCCCGGCCACTGCTTCTGTACGTAGTCGGCCGCGGACGCCGGGAAGATGACGATGGACAGGGCGAAGATGAGCGGGATCATGCCCGCCGAGTTCACGCGCAGGGGGATGTGCGTCGCACCCGACTGCCTGTACATGCGGCCGCTGCGGAACACGCTGCGCGCGTACTGCACGGGGATCCGGCGCTGTGCCTCCTGGAAGAAGACGATGAGCGCCAGCACC
>JBBITS010000014.1:0-19932 GCA_037440665.1 Chloroflexota bacterium | reverse complement strand
GGAGTTCGAGGTCAGCGTCACCACCGGCGAGGAGTCGTACGTCAACGGCGAGACCATCAGCGCCACCGTCCAGGCCGATCTGTTCTTCGGGGCGGCGCTCGCCAACGCCGAGGTCGCGTGGAAGGTGACGTCGGAGACCTATCCCTTCCGCAGCGCCGAGTACCCCGGCTTCGGGTTCGGCGAGTACGTGCAAACGTTCGGCGGCTGCGGCGGCTTCATCACCTCCTACGAGCAGCAGCAGCTCCTTCGCGCCGAGGGAACGGGACGTACCGACGCTCAGGGCACGTTCGTCGTCACCGTGCCCGCCGATGTCGCCAGCGACAGGTTCAGCCAGCGGTTCGTGATCGAAGCCTTCGTGACCGACCAGAACGGCCAGTCCGTAGGCGCGTTCACGTCTGTGCCCGTTCATAAGGGCGCGTTTTACCTGGGGCTGCGTCCTGATGGGTTGGCCCCTGAGGCGGGCACGGAGACGGACGTCGAGCTTGTCAGCATCGACCCTGAGAGCAAGCCGGTGCCCGACGTGCCGGTGATAGTGCGCGTCTACGACCGCAAGTGGCGCACAGTGCGCGAGCGCCAGCCCGACGGGACGCTCATCTATCGCAGCGAGCCGGAGGACACGCTGATCCAGACCATCGACGCCCGCACCAGCGACGGCGGCGCGGGCTCGTTCGCCTTCACGCCGCCGAGGAGCGGCCAGTACTACATCGTGGTGGAGGGCCGCGACAGCGCTGGCAACGTCATCCAGTCGACCACAGTCCTATGGGCGTCCAGCGACGAGTTCGCGAGCTGGCACATCCCCAACGACGACCGCTTCACGTTGGTGCCCGACCGCGAGGAGTACCAGCCCGGCGAAACGGCGCGCATCCTCGTTGCCGCGCCATTCGAAGCGAGCCATGGGCTGGTGACGCTGGAGCGCGGCAGCGTGTTGCGCTACGAACTGCGAGACTTCGCCACGAACTCCGGCATCGTCGAGATTCCGATCACGGACGATCACATCCCGACGCTCTACGTCAGCGTCGTCCTGTTCAAACCGCCGACGGCCGACAACCCGATGCCTCAGGTGAAGTTCGGGCTGGTGAAGCTGAAGGTGTCCACGGAGCGCAAGCAACTCAACATCACCATCGAGCCCGATGAAAAGCAATACGAGCCCAGGGAGACCGTGACGTACACGATCAAGACCACCGACAGCGAGGGCAACGGCGTTCCCGCCGAGGTGTCGCTGGCCCTGGTTGACAAGGCCGTCCTGTCGCTCCAGGACGACTACGCCAGCCCGCCCATGGAAGTCTTCTGGTTCGAGCGCCCGCTGAGCGTGCTGACGGCGTCGAGCTACGCGCTGTCCATCGACCGCGCCAACGAGCTGGCCATCAGCCGCATGGGGCCGGGTGGCAAGGGAGGCGGCGGAGGGCCTCCCGATCAGACCCGGACGTTCTTTCCCAATACGGCCTTCTGGGAGCCGGCGCTGCGCACCGGCGACGACGGCGAGGCGACGGTGAAGGTCGATCTTCCCGACACGCTCACCACCTGGCGCCTCACGGCGCGGGGCCTGACGCTCGACGCGAAGGCCGGCGAGGCGCGAAACGAGATCGTCACGGTGAAGGACGTGATCGTGCGTCCCGTCGTGCCCCGCTTCCTGGTGGCCAATGACGTAGCGTACCTCGGCGCCATCGTCCACAACCTGACGGACGAGGACATGCGCATCGACGTGAAACTCGAAGCCGAGGGCGTCGACCTGCGCGGCGACGCCGCGCAGTCGGTCGAGGTCGCCGCAGGCGGAGAGGGGATGGTTCGCTGGGAGACCGTCGCCCTGCCCGATCGCGAGTCGGTGAGCCTCACCTTCGAAGCCAACGGCGGCGACGCTTCCGACGCCGTGGGCCTCGAATTGCCGCTGTACCTCTTCGCCACGCCAGAGACAACCGGTACGGCAGGCGAGGTGACGGCTGAGGCCACGGAGGCGGTTGTCGTTCCGTACTACGTGCGGCCGGACGCTGGAGAGCTGACGGTGCGCCTATCGCCGTCGCTGGCTGCCGGCGTGAACACGGCTCTTGAGTACATCGAGGAGAGACCGTGGGAGGACGTGGAGACTACGGTCAGCCGCTTCCTGCCCGCGCTTACCCTTCGGCGGACAATCGAGGAGCTGAAGCTGGAGGACCTGGACATCGGGGAGGCGCCGACGGGCGAACAGCTCGACCACCTGGTGCGGCGATCGCTTCAGCGGCTCTATAACAACCAGAGCCCGGATGGCGGCTGGAACTGGTTCGGGCCGGAGGATCAGTCCGACCCGGCGATCACGGCCTACGTGCTCATGGGGTTCGCAGAGGCGAAGCGGGCGGGGTTCGAGGTCGACCGCGACGTCGAGTCGTTCGCCGTCTCGTTCCTGCGCGCGTTCCTGGACGCGCCCCGCGACGTCTTGAGGCCCGAGACTGACCTGCGCGCCTTCGTCATCTACGCCCTCACGCTCGACGGCTATAGCGAGGCAGGCCGGGCCAGGGCTCTGGTCCAATCCGGGGTCGAACTGGGCAACGGCGCCAGGGCCTGGGTCGCGCTGTCCCTCAAGCGCTCCGGCGCCGACGCCGACGACCCCGTGGTCCAGCAACTGCTTTCGGAACTGCAGGCCGCCGCCATCCCGTCAGCGACGGGCAACCACTGGGAAGAAGAGACATACGATCGCAACGTGCTTGCGAACAGCGTGATGACGACGGCCAACGTCCTGCAGGTGTTCACGGCCTTCGCGCCCGAGCACCCTCTGGCCGATGGCACGCTGCGCTGGCTCATGGTCGCCCGCAAGGACGGGCACTGGGAGTCATCGCACGACACCGCGCTGGCCATTCTGGCCATCACCGACTTCATGCTGGTGCGCAAGGACGCTCAGGAGGACTTCGACTACCGCGTGTCGCTCAACAGCGACGGCGTGCTCGAAGGCCACGCCGAGGCCGGCAGGGTGCACCAGGACGAGGTCGCCGTGATCGAGATGGAAGACCTGCTAAGAGATGAGTTGAACGCGCTGGCCATCACCCGCGACCCGGGCGAAGCCGCGGGCAGGCTCTACTACACGGCGCACCTGCGCTACTTCACCCCGGCCGAAAACGTCGAGGCCGCGAACCACGGCATCGGTGTCTCCCACGAGTACTCACTGGCGGACGGCGCCGGCACGCCGGTGACCGAGGCCGAGGTGGGCGACACCGTGAGAGTGAAGGTGACGCTGGTCGCCGAGAACGACCTGAACTTCCTGGTGGTCGAGGACTACCTGCCCGCAGGGCTCGAGGCGGTGGACACCAGCCTGAAGATCACGCCGCCCGAGTTCCGCCGCCGGTTGATCGAGGAGCAACAGCGGGCGTATCAGGTGAGCAAGCGCTACAGCCCCTTCAACCACGCCGACATCAGAGACAACCGGGTGGCGCTCTTCGCCCGCTTCGTGCCCAAAGGCGTGTACGAGTACACCTACTTCGCGCAGGCCACGCTCGCTGGGGAGTTCCGCATGCCACCGGCGACGGCCCACGAGGAGTACTTCCCGGAGGTCTGGGGCCGCAGCGACGGCGGCCTGTTCGTCATAAGAGGCGAGGAGACGTCGGCCGCCGTCTCCCCGGCCGTGCGGCCAGGCGTTGCGCGCGGGGAGTTGGCGGTCGCGTGGGGGCCTGCGGACGCGGTGATGCCTGCCCGCCACAGGCGGGTTCGCACGGGCTTCGGGCGGAGCAAGGCGCGGGGGCAGGCGAAGGAGGTCTGACTCAGGCGGCCAGCTCTTCCCGGCGGCCGAGGGCGGTCAGGAAGGCGTCGACCATCTCCGGGTCGAACTGGGTGCCGGCGTGGCGGCGCAGCTCGGCGATAGCCTCTATCTCGTTCATCCGCCTGCGGTACGGCCGGTCGTGCACCATGGCCGAATAGGCGTCGACCACGGAGAGCATGCGGGCGAGCCTCGGAATCTCGTCGCCCTTCAGCCCATTGGGGTAGCCCTTGCCGTCGAAGCGCTCGTGGTGGCAGCGCACGGCGTCGCAGACCTCCTCGATACCGAACAGGCCGCGGACCATGTTCTCGCTCATGGTCACGTGCTGGCACATGATGCTCCACTCGTCGGGCGTCAGAGAACCAGGCTTGCGGAGCACGCTGTCGGGCACACCGATCTTGCCGATGTCGTGCAGCATGCCGGCGAGCCAGAGGAAGTACCGGTCGCGCTCGGGCAGTTCCAGGTGATCGGCCAGAAGCAGGCACAACGATGCGTCCTGCTTCGAGTGATGTCCGGTGTAAGCGTCCTTCTGGTCGATGACGTTCAGCAGGCTTTCCGCGAGGAGCATCGTCTCGGGGTGCTTCTGCATCAAGTCGCGAGTCGAGAGGCGCGACGGCTTGCCGCTTTCCCGCCGCCGGTGCCGGAGCTTGCGCTCCATGAGGCCAGCGTCGGCCAGCGAAATGAGGCCGCGCCGGGTTGTGCCGTCAGCGGGGTACGCGGCCACTCCCCAGGCGATGCACATCGAGATGGGCGTTTCCACGCCGGGGAGGAACGCACCTGACTCCTCCACCGCCGCGCTCACGCGCTCGAGAACGTTCTCTCCGTCCTCGCGGCTGGCGCCCGGCAGGATGAGCAGGAACTCGTCCCCGCCGTAGCGGCCGACGATGTCCTCCGGACGCACCGTAGACCGCATCACCGTCGCTATCTGCTTCAGCACGGCGTCGCCCGCCTGATGGCCGTGGACGTCGTTCAGCAGTTTGAAGTTGTCTACGTCGACCATGGCGATGCAGAACTGCTTGCCGTCCTGCTCAGCCTCTGCGAGGTGCTGCTCGAAAAGGTCCTGCAGATAGCGGTGGTTGGGGAACCCTGTCAGGAAGTCGGTCTTGGCCTCCTGTTGTGTGCGCTCGAACAGCCGGGCGTTCTCGATGATGATGGCGGCCTCGCGCGCGATGGCGGCGCACGTCTCGACCTCTTCCTTCGGGAACTTCAGGAAGCGATAGGGCGAATCGACTGTCATCATGCCGACCACGCGGTCGCGGTGGATCATCGGGTAGATCGCCAGCGACTTGAGCTGGAAAGTCTCCGCCCAGAAGTCCGGAACCACGCCCGAATCGGGAACGCGGGTTTCGATCACGGGCTGACCCGTCCGGCGGGCTTCTTCGAACCCGCGCGCCTCCTGATTGGGCATGCCGTCGGCCCCCAGGAACTTCCCCCAGAGAGTAGGGTCGTTGATGCCCAGGGACATCAGAGGATGGATGAGACCCGTCGTCTCGTCGTGGAGGAAGATGCTGCACCGGTCGGCGACGCTCATCCTGGCGACGGCGTCGCAGATCTGAATGAGGATCTTCTTAACGCTCAACGTGGAGGCGGCGGCGGTTACGACCTGAAGCAGGGTCTCGGCGCGCTCGCGCTGGCGGCGCTCCCGCCGCAGCGCCGCCTGCGCCCGGCGCCGCTGCGATTCCTTCGACTGCAAAAGGCGGGTGCGCTCGGTGACGTCGCGGGCGATGCCGTGACGCCCGATGATCGCGCCGTCTGGTCCGTACAGATTCGTCACCGAAACCTCGAGCTTCACGACCGTTCCGTCCTTGCGGCGCGCGTCGTACTCGATAGGGGGCGTCTCTTTGTCGTACTCGATGGCCCCGGCGAAACGTTCGCTGGCGATGGCCGCGCTCGCCGGCAGGAGGATTTCGTTGAAGTGCATGCCGCACATCTCTTCCGGCGTGTACCCGACGACCTTCTCCGCGCTGGGACTGGCGAAGGAGAACGTGCCGTCGAGGCTCAGGGAGAAGATGATGTCCTGCGCCCGCTCCACCAGCGCGCGGTAGCGCTGTTCCGATTGCCTCAGGGCCTCCACATGCCGGGCGTTATCCTCTCGGAGTTGTGCGCGTCGCAGGGCCACGACGGCGTGGCTCGCCAGACCCTCAGCGAACTCGGCCTCCGCCGGCGTGAACGGAACGGGAAGGTCGGTGCGGCTGGCGGTGATGGCTCCGGCGACGCGATCTCCGTCGAGGAGCGGCACGACCATCAACGACCGGAGGTTGAGTTCGGCCGCCAGCCTCGCGCTCAGCATGGGCGGAAAGGGCGGCCCGCTTACCACTAGGCTGCGGCGCTCCCTGCAGAGCCATCTCACAATCGGCTCAGCGGCGCGCTGGAAGGCGTCGCTCTCGTAGGCATCCCTCGTCCCGCCGCCGCTCCCCGACTGGCCGCCGAGGCGTAAAGAATGGTTCTCACCCATCAGGAATGTGCTGCTGCGGTCGCAGCTCAGGGTTTCGACCAGTGTGGAGTTGACAAGATGGAAGATGGCGTCGATGTCGTCCAGTTGCGCCATGGCGTGCGCCACGCGCATGAGGATCGTGTCGTATTCGGCGCACGCGCCGGGATTTGTCTCCTCCGCCGCCCGCACGGGCTGGTAGAGACTGCTCGCGTCCCACATGGGCATGCCCTGCCTCCGCTAGGCTCTGGTTAGGTATCGGACACCGATGGTCCTCTCTGTACGGAATGCAGCGCATTCTCTGTGGACCTGGAGATCTACTTGGGAGGGCGCCACTTGACCGCTGCCCCGGCCCCTGGCCGCAATACAATCGGGTAGACTGCACCGGCAGGCGGGGGTGCATACCCCCAGGTTAGTGCTCGAGAGGCGTTGCACTGTGGAATCAGCGGCCGTCTACGCCGAGGCGTTTGGACACCGCCCCCTGCTTCGGGGCGCTCTCCACGCCGCGGCCACCCCCATGGCCATCCTGGGGCTGGTGATCCTGATCCTGCTGGCGGGATCGCCTCGCGAGTATGTGGGGGCGGCGCTCTACGCCTCGAGCCTGATCCTGCTGTACGCCACGAGCGCCGGCTATCATCGCATCGCGTGGGCAACCAGCTTCCGCCAGTTGGCTAGGAGGCTGGATCACGCGATGATCTTCGTGCTCATCGCCGGGACCTACACGCCGTTCTGCCTGCTGACGCTGTCCAACGCCTGGGGCATCCCGATGCTGTCGGTCGTGTGGGGCCTCGCCGGCCTGGGCATCGTCGTGAAGCTCGTCTGGCCCGGCGCGCCCAAGTGGGTAGGGGTACCGCTGTACCTGGGCGTTGGCTGGCTGGCACCCATCGCGGCGTCGCAGCTCGTCACGCGGATGGAGCCGGAGGCGCTGGTGTTGCTGGCTCTGGGCGGCGTCGTCTACTCCGCAGGGGGGCTGGTGTACGCCTTGGAGCGCCCGGACCCGTGGCCGCGGGTCTTCGGCTACCACGAGGTCTTCCACGCCCTCGTGGTGATGGGCAGCGTCATCCACTACGCGCTCGTGGCGCTGTACCTCATGCCCCGCTAAGGGGAAGTAGAGGCGATCTCGTACGACGCTGGCGCCACGCTGCCGCCGGTGACGGCCGCTACCACCAGAACCGCCGGCCCCAGCGACAGACCGACGTCGAACGTCGCCCGGTTCGCTTCGTCAACGGCGATGACCGTCACGGCCTCGCCCTGAATCAGGCGCAATTCGAACCGCTGCGGTAGCTGGCTGTCTAGCATCGCCCAGCCTTCGCTCTCCCAACGGCCCGCGTCTTCGGCGTCGTCCGCGAAGCCGATCTCCGGCACCGCAATGCCGTCAATGGCCCAGCCGTCCATGTGCAGGCCGTCGTCGGTCACGTACTCGAACCGGATGAGGACTTCTCTTCCCGCGTACGGCGTAAGGTCGATCCGCTCCTCCACCCACTCCGGCGTGTCGCCGCCGCCGCTGATGCCCGTGTACGCCGGTCCGAATGCGTTGCCGATCGGGTCGAAGGTCACGCTGTGTTGGCCAGACACGATCTCCCACGTCGCGCCTCCGTCGGGCGAGACCGCGACGTAGCCGAAGTCCCACCCCTTCTCGACGTCGTACCAGGTGTTGAACACGAGCGTCGCGCTCTCGACCGCCGAGAGGTCGAGGCTGCGGGTCAGGCGGGTGTCGATGACCTCGCCCGCATTGGACCACCACATGCCCTTGCCGGACGGCGGTTCGGCGGGAATGGCGCTCACGGTGGCCGCGCCCGAAAACGTGTACGTGACCACGCCGCTGCCCTCCAACTCGACGTAATCCGCTGCGAACTGGGGAACGCTGCGCGCGAGCGTTTCCCCCGCGCCGAGCGCAGCCGTCGGCTCCAAGGAGACGTCGATGTCGTCGTAGCCGTAGATCGTCCCACGGAGGTCGGCGTAGTTGGCCGCCGCCCAGTCGCCGAGGATCGCTTCCAGCGCGGGCGCGCCTAGGCTTTCGAGCGCCGCGCGCACGCCGAAGACGCCATCGTCTGGCTCGCGGGCGATGGCCGTCGCGACAGCCATCCCGCCGAAGCGCTGGGCGAGGTAGTGAAACCAGAGGTCCGCGGCGCCGTAGTGGCCGGCATCGCCCTTCCACGCGTTGAGCTGGAGCAGGGGATCGTCGATGAAATCGGCGCGCTGTCCTGAGTAGCTGCCGACGAGGCCCGCGGCGACCTCGGAGAGGCCCTCGTTCACCCATGAGTCCTCGGTGGGGTCGTTAGCGATGTGAATGACGTGCTGGTACTCGTGGGCGATCAGAGCCGCGTAGCCTCCTGAGCCGGGAGAGGTCGACGCGTCGAGATAGACCATCTCGCGCTCGTTGCTGTAGCGGTAGGCCCAGCGGGGCAGCGCGTCGGCGCCCGCGACGTAGCCTCCGGCGCCGCCGCCCAGGCTGGCGTGCAGGACGGTGAGCCGCGGGTCCCCGTCGATACCTGGCATCGGCTCTTCGCCGAAGACGGCGGTGACGGCGGGGCGCACTTCCTCTTCGAACTTGCGCGCGGCCTCCTGAGCCACCGCTTCCTCCGGCTCCAGGCCCTGCTCCCAGTAGAAGAGCCCGTGCTCCGAGATGGCCATAAGGGTGGCGCTGACCTGTGTCACGTACGGCTCGGTGCCCCCTCCGATGGCGCCTGGCGGAAGGACGACCACGTTGAACGTCTCAACGTCTCCGACGGAGGCGTTACGTGGCCCCGGTGTGGGCTGGCTCGCGGGAAGCGTCGCATGGCCGAGGCGCTGTGCCAGCTCGCGGAGGTCGCGGTCGCGTGGCGGCGGGATGAGGTTGACCGCCGGCGGCGGCGTTGGAGAAGCCTCGGCTGTTGGCGCCGCGGCCGGTGCGGTGGGAGACGGCGTGGTCTGGCGCCCGCCGTCGCCGCAGGCAGCGGCCAGGAACAGCGCCAGAAGTGCGACAGCCGCCCGGATGGCCGGGCGGCTGTCTGGAGCCTGGATCAGCAGGTTGGGGTCGTTACCGCGCCCTGGGATGGGCCCGCTCGTATACCTCGCGCACGTGATCGTTGGTGACCTGCGTGTAGACCTGCGTCGTGGAGATGTTGGCATGGCCCAGCAGTTCCTGGACGTTCCGGAGCGGCGCGCCGCCTCGCAGCATATGAGTGGCGAAGCTGTGCCGCAACGTGTGCGGCGTCACGGGCCGGTCGATGTGAGCCTCCCGGGCGTACTGCTTCAGGATGAGCCAGAAGCCCTGGCGCGTGAGGCGTTCGCCGCGACGGTTGACGAACAGCGCCGGTTCCTTCCTGTTGCGGACCAGGTGCGGCCGGCCGTCGTTCAGATAGTCGACGACGGCGGCCAGCGCCTGCTCGTGAATGGGGACGACGCGCTCCTTGGCGCCCTTGCCCATGCAGCGGACGTGCGGGCTCGCTGGATCCATTACGATGTTTTCGATGTCCAGCGACACCAACTCCGACACGCGGAGGCCGGTCGCGTACAGCAGTTCCAGCATCGCCCGATCGCGCCGGGCTTCGGGCGTGCTGCGTCGCGCCGGCTGCTCCAGCAACTCGTCGACCTCGGTGACCGACAGTGGCTTCGGCAGCGACTTGCCGACGCGAGGGGACGCCATGTCGTCGGTCGGGTTCCTGGGAATGCGGCCCTCGGCGTGAAGGAACTGGAAGAACGACTTGACCGCGGCCACCTTGCGCGCGACGGTGGCTTCGGCGTAGCTTCTCTCCCTCAAACCCCGGACGTACGCCAAGAGAACGGAATTGTCGATCTTGTCCCAGTCGCGGGTGTGGCCGTTCCTGCTGCTGGTGAGGAAGGATTCGAACTGGTGGAGGTCGTTTCGGTAGGCGGAGATGGTGTTTCCCGACGCGCCCTTTTCGACTGACATAAAGCTCAAGAATTGGCCGATGTGGTCATCCATGCCTCACCTCGGTGGAGAAGGTCCCGATCGGTTGTTTTGCTTGGGGGGAAAGCGACGCGATCATAACCACAGGGCCCAAGTGTGTCCAGCCGGATTCGTGAAGATTTTCTGGGAATTCGTAGGGTTGACCGAAACCGTAGAAGACCCTCATCGTCCGCAACGGGCTCCCCGATCTTCCGCCGCGCGAAGCCACGTCAGGCTCCGAGGGCGTAGTGCGATCTCGTCTGTGGCTTCGAGAACGAGAGACGGGGAGCCTCGATCCGCTACGGGCGGCGCTCCCAGGGCGGGCGGTCGAGGTTCTCGAGGTACGCGTGAATAGCCGCCGCAGCGCGGCGTCCGTCAGCCAGAGCGGTCACGACGAGGTCGGCGCCGTTCACGTTGTCGCCGCCCGCGAACACGCCCGGCCGTGTCGTCCGTCCCGATTCCGGATCGACCTTGATCAAGTTCCAGCGATCGGCCTCGACGCCCGGCGCCGCCTGCGGCACGCGCTCGTCGGCGTTGTAGCCGATGGCTAGCACCACAGTGTTGGCCTCTAGCAGGAAGTTGGAGCCTGGGACGGGTACCGGGCGTCGGCGCCCTGTCTCGTCGGGCTCGCCGAGATCCATCTTCTGGCACTCGATGGCCTTCACTTTGCCGCCCTCGCCCAGGAAGCGCAGAGGTACGGTGAGGAACAGGAAGTCGACGCCCTCTTCGCGCGCCAGCCGGCGCTCCTCCTCGCGTCCACGCATCTCCTCCTCGGTCCGCCGGTATACGCAGGTGACGCGCTGGGCGCCTAGGCGCACTGCTGTCCGCACACAGTCCATCGACGTGTCTCCGCCGCCGATCACGACGACGTTCTCGCCGACGCGCAGCGGCGCGCGCAGCGTCTCAGGCAGCGCGTCGGCCTGCAGGTTCCCCCGCACCAGAAAGTCCGTCGCCGCGTAGATTTCGTCTAGGTCCTCGTTCTCGATCCCCAGCCGGGAGCCAACCGACGCGCCGGTGCCGAGGAAGACGGCGTGGAATCCCTCGTCGAACAGGTCGTCGATGGTGATGTCACGGCCCAAGAACGTATTGCCGACGAACCTGACGCCGATGCGGCGCAGGAAGCCCAGCTTGGCGTCGAGAATCTCCTTGCTCAGCTTGAAGTTGGGAATACCATAGCGCAGCACCCCGCCGGGCTCGGGCCAGGCGTCGTAGACGACGACGGCGTGGCCAAGCCTGGCCAACTCCTCGGCGACGGCGAGGCCCGCCGGCCCTGCGCCCACCACCGCCACCTTCTTGCCTGTCGCCGGCTGGAGATCGGGCACAGGCAGGCCGGTCGAGCGGCGCTGGAAGTCAGCGACGAACGCTTCGAGCTTCCCGATGGCCACCGGGTGCTCGTGCCGCCCGTCGGGACGGATGGCGAAACCGACGACGCACTCGCCCTCGCAGAGCTTCTCCTGCGGGCACAGGCGTCCGCACAGCTCGGGCAGGTTCGAGGTCTCACGGAACTTCGAGGCGGCGCCCAGAGCGTCGCCCTTTTCGAGGAGGGCGAGCGCCGCCGGGATGTCGTTGTGGACCGGGCACGCTTCCTGACAGGGGGCGGTGGGGCAGTGGAGACAGCGCGCCGCTTCGACCCGGGCCGTCGCCTCGTCGTAGCCCAGGTAGACCTCGTCCCAGTTCTTGCGGCGATCGGCCGGCTCCTGAACTGGGACCGGTTGACGGGAGATGGCTAGCCGCTGGTGCGTGTCGTTGGACATGCGCGCAAGCCCTCAGTTCCAGATTGGCGCGAACCTGCCGTGACGCTGGCGGGGCTCTGGCAGTCTAAGCGCTGTTTGGATGCCGTGTAAACGGTCTGGTGACGAACGCCTAGCCCCGCCGGCTCCAGAAGACGATGAACCCGCCGCCCGCGACGACGACCACGGCCATCGCGGCCGCCGCGGCGGCGATGGCCGCCCAGTTCTGGCCGCCGCCATCGTTCTGCATGATGGCGATCTCCTCCTTGAGGTTCGCGTCCTCTTCAAGCTGATCCTGGGTGGGCTCCATCCCGACGTAGAACCGGAACGACCCCGTAGCGCCCATCTGGTCCAGCGCCTTGACCTCCCACTTGACGGTGTAGCGGCCGTCGGGGAGGCCGTCGGGCAGATCGACCACCAGGTGGCGGTCGTCGCGTGGGGCCACGGAGTCCAGGCTCTCGGCGACCGTCTCGCCGCCATCGCTCTCGACCCAGAGACGCTGGGGCTCGTTGTGGAGCAGCGGATTGGTGAACCACACCTCGACAGCCTCAGGTGGCTCGTCGACGGACTCGCTCTTGCCAGGGATCGACTTCTCCCAACCGGTGTGCGCGGAGACCGGGGCGGCGGTCAGCGCGGCCACGGCCAGCGCCAGCAGGGCGGATAGAGCGAATGTGCGCAAGTCTGACAGACCTCCGGCGCAGGGTTGCGGACAGGATACGGTAGGCGAGAGGGACGGGGAAGTCGAAGACTCGACGCTCGCCAAGGCGAGTCGCCTTCGGAGACTGGCGAGCGGCAGGCAGTCAGTCAGTCGGCGATGAAGTGAATAGCCTCGCCCTCCACTGCCAGGGCGGCTTCCTTCACGGCCTCGGCGAGCGTCGGGTGGGCGTGGACCAGCCAGCCCAACTCCCGCGGCGTGCTCTCCAGGGCGATGCCCAGCGCTGCCTCGGCCAGCAACTCCGTGGCGTCGGGGCCGACCAGATGCACGCCCAGAAGCTCTCCCGTGCGCGCGTCGGCCACCACCTTCACTAGGCCGTCGGTATGATCTGTTGCGACGGCCTTGCCCACCGCGCGGAAGGGGAAGCGGCCGATCTTCACTTCATGGCCTCGCTCGCGGGCCTGCTTCTCGGTCAGCCCGACGCTGCCCACCTGCGGCTGGCAGTAGGTCGCCCGTGGCATCTTGTCGTAGTCGAGTTCCGGAGGTTCGAGGCCCGCCAGGCGCTCGACAACGTCCACAGCCATGGCCGACGCCACATGCGCCAGCATCATGCGCCCCGTCACGTCGCCGATGGCGAACACGCCAGGGACGTTGGTGTGCAGGCGCTGGTCCACCTTCACCCAGCCGCGTTCGGTCTCGACGCCAATGTCATCCAGGCCGAGGTTCTCGGTGTTGGGCTGGAAGCCGACGCCCATGAGCACGCGGTCGGCCTGAAGCTCCTCCTCCTTCTCGCCGATGGCGAACCGGACCTTCGCCGCTCCGTCTGTCACGCTAATGCCGGCCACCTTCGCGCCCGTGCGAAAGCCGATCTTCGCCTTCTTGAACGCGCGCTCGACCTGTGCGCTCACGTCTTCGTCCTCCAGCGGCAGCAGATGGCCGAGCATCTCGAGGATGGTGACCTGCGTTCCGTAGGCGTTCCAGAGGTACGCGAACTCGCAGCCGATGGGGCCGCCGCCGACGATGACCGCCCGCGCCGGCGGCTCGCGCAGCTCCAGCGCCTCGCGGCTGGTGATGACAATGCGGCCGTCGATCTCGACGCCGGGCAGCGACCGTGGCCGCGCCCCCGTCGCGATGATGATGGCGTTCGCCTCCACGACTTCGCCCGAAGGCTCGACGGCGATCTCGCGGGCGCTCTTGGGCCGCCCCACGCCCTGATGGACCGTCACGCCGCGCTTCTTCAGCAGGAACTCGACACCGCCCACCATGCGGTCGACGACCTTGCGGCTGCGGTCGACGGCCTTGCCGAGGTCGACGCGCAGGTTGTCGAATGCGATGCCCCACGTATCGGCCTCACGGACCAGATTGACCACTTCGGCGTTCCAGAGGAGCGCCTTACTGGGGATGCAGCCCCAGTTGAGGCACAGGCCTCCCACGCGATCGCGCTCGACCAGCGCCACTCGCATGCCGAGCTGGGCCGCGCGCAGCGCCCCGACGTAGCCACCCGGTCCTCCGCCGATGATCGCTAGGTCGTACTGCGGCATAGGCGTCATCCTCCTGCCGGCGCCAGCGGCAGCGCCTGCCGCTCGGCGTGGTAGCTGCTGCGGACCAGCGGTCCCGCCTCGACGTGGGCGAAGCCCAGGCGGCGCCCCTCGGCGCGAAAGACCTCGTACTCGTCCGGCTCGTAGTAGCGCTGCACCGGCAAGTGCTTCGCCGTGGGGCGCAGGTACTGCCCTATGGTCACTATATCGACCGCCGCGTCCCGCAGGTCCCGCATCACCGCAACGACCTCCTCGGCTGTCTCGCTGAGGCCGACCATCAGACCGGATTTCGTTCGCAGGCCCGGCGCAGTCCGTTTGGCGCGGGCCAGGAGTTCTAGCGAGCGCTCGTAGCGCGCCTTGAAGCGTACCCGTGGGTACAGGCGAGGCACGGTCTCGACGTTGTGGTTGAGGACGTAGGGTTCGGCTTCGACGACGGCTCGCAGCGCGTTCTCGTCGCCCATGAAGTCGGGGATAAGCACCTCGACGCGGACCTCCGGGCGGCGGTAGCGGACGGCGCGGATGCAGCGGGCGAACATCCCGGCGCCGCCGTCGGGCAGGTCGTCGCGGTTGACGGACGTGATGACGCAATAGTCGATGCCGAGGCGTTCGACGGTGGCGGCGAGCCGCGCCGGCTCCATTTCGTCCACGGTCTGCGGCCGTCCCGAGGTGACGGCGCAGAAGCCGCAGGCGCGGGTGCAGGTGTCGCCCAGGATCATGAACGTGGCCGTGCCCGCGTTCCAGCACTCGCCGATGTTCGGGCAGCGCGCCTCCTCGCAGACCGTGTGCAGCGTCTGCGAGCGCATCAGCCGCTTCAGATCGTGGTAACGGTCGCCTGCCGGGAAGCGGACCTTGAGCCACGGCGGCAGGCGACGGCGCGGCTCCACGACGGTCACACCGCCTCCTTGGCCAGCGTCGGCGATGCTGAAACGGGCTCGCCGAAACAGGCGGCAAGCGCCAGTTCCACGCGATCGGTAACTTCGTCCAGGTCCACTGTATAGCCGAGCGCTTGCGCCATCGACGTGACCCCAGCGTCGCGAATGCCGCAGGGGACGATGTAGTCGAAGTAGCGCAGGTCGGTGTTCACGTTCAGCGCGAAGCCGTGCATGCTGACGCCGCGCGCGACCCGGACGCCAATGGCCGCGATCTTCGCTCCCCCGGTCCAGACGCCGGGCTTGCCCTCCACGCGCGCGGCGTCGACGCCGAACGACGCAAGAACATCGATGAGCGCGTCTTCCAGGAGCCGGACGTAGGCGACCGGGCCTAACCCGCGCCGCTGCAGGTTGAGGATGGGGTAGCCCACGAGCTGGCCGGGACCGTGGTACGTGACGTCGCCACCGCGATCCACGCGGTACACCTTCGCGCCGAGCCGGGCCAGAGCCTGATCGCTAGCCAGCACGTGTTCGTCGCGGGCGCGGGCTCCCAGCGTGTACGTCGGCGGGTGCTCTAGGAGGATCAGCCGCTCGGCGCCGCCCGCGCGGACGGCTTCGGCCAGCTCGCGCTGGAGGTCCCACGCTCGCAGGTAGTCCAGGCGTCCCGGGCGGAGAACCAGCCAGGGCGTCACCGTCGTCCCGAACCTCCTCGATGGCGCGCCGAAAGACGTGCGTTGCGCGCCGATCATAGCACAGGACCTGGCTGCGTCCCCGGCGTCACGCCCCGCTGACCAGGGTATCGACGATCTTCGGCTTGCGGGTCAGCGTCTTGCCGACGGGGCAGCGGGCGGCCACGTCCATAAGACGGGCGCGTTGCGCATCGGTCAGGCCGCCACGGATGGTGATGTTGCGCTCGATGACCTCGATGCGCCCCATGGCGTCCTTCTCGCACTCGGCGCAGTCCTCGGCGTGGCGGCGGTCGTGGTCCAGCTTCACCGACACGTCTTCCAGGGGCCAGCCCTTGCGCCGGGCGTACATCAGCAGCGTCATGGCGGTGCAGGCGCCCAGCGCCCACAGCAGCACCTCGTAGGGAGAAGGGCCGAGACCGTCGCCGCCCTCGTCCTCCGGTTCGTCAGCCACGAAGGCGTGGCGTCCGTTGGTGAGCAACTGGGCGTAGGCATAGCCCCCGAGGCTGTGGACGGTGACGCTGGCCATCCTGAAGTCCTCCCGCTTCTCTGCATCCCGCCATTGCGGGTTCCAGGGCGATGGTAGCACGGACTCGCGCGGGGACGAAAAAGAAGGAGCGGGCTGGGGCGGCCCGCTCCTTCTTCCACAGGAAGGACGTGACGGCGAGTTCTAGCGCGGTGCGGATCTACTCCTCGTCGTCACCGTTGTCGTCATCATCGTCGTCTTCTTCATCATCCTCGTCCTCGTCGTCGTCATCGTCGTCATCAGCGTGATCGTCGTGGCCGAGACCGTGGCCGCAGTCGCGACCGTAGGCGTGGCCATGGCCGGGCGTCTCGCTGGCCTCGGCGCCTTCGCCTTCGTCGTCGCAGTCGTCGTGCTTTTCGGTCTGGCAGGGCACGTTTACCTGCTCGCCGCTGGGCGTCGTCTTGACGACGGTCTCGCCGGGCTCGCAGTCGTCGTCGCCGTCTTCGGCGTCATGGCTGGGGTTGTCGTCGGGGATGCCGTGGACCTCGTCGTCATCGGTGTCCGGCGTCTCTGTAGCTTCGAGTTCCTCGGATTCGGGCGTGTCAGCAGGCTCCGGCGTTTCGGTGGCGTCTGGCGCTTCGGTGGGTTCGGCGGTTGGTGTTTCGTCGGTCTGGAACAGGTCGGTCGCGCCATCAAAGGGCAGCATGTCCTGCGACGCAAAGGCGCCCACGGTCGCGCCAATCGCCAGGGTCGCAATCACGATTCCGGCGATGGCCTTCTGGCCGAGGCCCATGGCTGATAGCAGATTCACAGATAACCTCCCCTGCGGGCTGGGTGTGGTGATGGAATCACCCGGTCTAACCGCGCGAAGGGGCCGGGGGATACGGGCTCGTCAGGTGAACCCTGGGTGACGCGCCGCTCGTAGAGGGCTCGCTAGTGGCGAGGCCCTACAGTGTGGGCTACTCCTCGTCCTCTCCGGGCGGGATTCCTTCCTTGCGGTGGCCGTTGGCGCGGGCGCAGACGTGGCCTCCGGGGTCGATGGACATGCCGCAGAGGAAGCAGACCGGGCGGCCGGCGGCGATGATGACGTCGAGGCGGTGAGCCAGCGAGGCGCACTGGTCCAGGGTCATCTGGAGCGCCAGAGCGGCGTCTTCGTCTTCGGCCTGCTCGATCTCGTACAGATACAGGACCACGCTCTGGTCCTCCTCGGCGAAGCCCATGCCCAGGCGTCCCACCTTGAACTCGATGTCGGGGCGCTCGGGCGACGCGAACGCCTCGGGGAGAGGCGCGCCCTCGGTGTCGCCCTTGCCCAGCTGCTCCAGAAGCTGCTTCATGGCTAGCGAAAGCGCCTGGAACTGCTCCTTCTCCATCCAGAGCGAGCCGGCTTCGCCATCATGACCCCGGGCCACCATCCGGAACGTGCGGTGACCTGGCTCCCCGAAGCTCTCGGCGTCGATGGCGCTGACGGGGCCAAGGTTTCGTGTAGGCACGCTGTCGTCGGGCTCCGTTCGGGCTTGAGGGCTGGCGGTGCCCACGTTCGCACCAGCGGGGTCTGGCGGACCAGCCACGGAAGGCTGAGGCGCGCCCCATCATACATCGGGTCGTCGGGAGGCGGCACCCGCCGTCAGAGGGGCTCGGGTTCGACTGGCATGAGGCCACGTGGCGCGGCGCCTACGCGCTCGGCGAGTTGAAGCTGGCGCTTGAGCGCGAGCATGGAGAAGACGTTGGTCATCATGTGGATGACGACAGGGCCGGCCAGCGTCCCGTGCCTGCGCGCCAGCGTCCCGATGTGCATCCCGAAGAGCGTCGCGAACGCTACCTGACCGAGCGTGGGGACCACGGGACGCAACGTGAGGTTAGCGAGGTGAAAGAGCCCGAAAATCGTCGCTGCGACCGCGACCGCCCCCTCCACCCGCGCGGGCCCGACGCTCAGCGACTGCGGATCGTGGTCCTCCAGCTCCCTCTGCAGGAAGCCACGAAAGAGCGCCTCTTCGCCCAGCGCCACCAGCGCGTGGTAGGGAAGCATTTCGGCGATGGGCATTTCGGCGAGCCGCCGGGCCATGCGGTCGATCTCCGGCAGCCGCTTCGGCGGCTTCGAGGCCCAGCTCGCCGCCAGCATAGCGACGCCGGGCAGCAGCCGCAGCGGCGCCGCCGAAAGCGAGGCGCGCCAGTTGCTGAGGGTGAAGCCGTATTCCGAGGGCCTCCGGCCGGTCCAGGCCATTGCTGCTAGCGTGGCCACCAGCGGTGCCCCGTGGTTCAGCAGGCGAAAGCGCCACGGAGGCCGGTCCTCCGGGTACCGGAAGCGGATGTAGAGCCCCGACGCGATAAGGAGCGCTTGGACTGCGGCCAGCAGCGCCACTATCTCGCCTCGGCTCATGCGGGGCTGGTTGGGGGCCAGGTCGTCAGTCATAGCCTTCGCCACCTGAACGGGAACCCCGGGCGGCCTCAGTAGAACCCCTAGCGTCGCAACCGTCAACGTGGCGCAGTTGCGGCCGCGAACTGACCGCTGACTGCTCACCCGTCTCGCGGCCGTCAACGTGGGGCCGGTTTGCCGCTGCCAGCGCCGCGTGCCGTATAATCGCGGGCGTGCGACGCCTGTTACTCGCTCTGGCTCTACTCGCGCTGACGGCGGCCGCGTGCGGTGGCGATGGCGATGACGAGCCGACGCCAACGCCACCAGCGCAACCGGCCGTGACCCCCGTCGCAGGGTCGCCGATCTTCGACGCCGATTTCAGCGAAGCGCCCGAGATCGCGGAGTTCCTGTCTGCCGCGGGCGGTGAGATCGTGGACAACGCCATCGTCTTCGCAGACCTAACGGGTGACGGAGCGGAAGAAGCGGTCGTGCCCATAAGCTCCGGCGGGACGGCGGGCGACATCGCGTACTTCGTCTACACCATCGCCGGCGGTGACCTGACGCTCCTGAAAGACGTGACGCCTGAGACAGGTCGCGTGCAGGTGGAGGTCAACGCCGAGGGCCAGCTCGTGGAGCGCCAACCTGTCTATGGCCCCGACGATCCCGAATGCTGCCCGGGCCAGGTGCGCGTGCGGACGTACGAGTGGGACGGGAGCGATTTCGCTCTCGTGTCCGACGAGACCGTGCCGGGCTCGTCTCCGGCGGGGAAGCCGACAGCGCCCGCGTCGGGCCAGTAGAAGCTCGCCCTGGATAGCTTTCCCTACGGCATGGCCTCGATTGAGTCGCTCTGCGCGGCGTAGAGAAGGCCGTTGGCGTAGCACATGGTGCCGTCGTAGTTCCGGGCCAGCGCCATCATTTCTATCCACCCCAGGTCCTGTGGCAACAGGAGGTTGGAGAACACGACCATCCTAAGGTCGCGAGCGAGGCCGCCCAGCGCCCTGTCGATCTCGGCCGTGGTCGGGAACTTGCCCCTGGTGGGATCGAGAGCGCTTTCGGCGAGAAGGTAGGTTGCCGTCGCCCGCCCGGCCTGCGGATGCAGGGCGCCCAGGATGACCTCGGCCAACTGGGGCGAGTGGATCGCGTCGAGCGGCGCCTGGATGCGGATGTCGAACCCGCCTGGCTTGTCGTCGACCGACGACGTAAGCGCGGGGCCTTCCTCCCACACCAGACGCCCGAAGCGCGTCTTTCGCCGGGACAGAACGAACTCCTCGATGGCGCTGCGCAGCTCCAGGTGATCGCGGCGGTTCTCGGTGGCGATGAGCCAGTGCTGGCCGATCCGCCGGGAGCGAGGGCCGAACGTGCGCGTGAAGAACTTGCGGAGGGCGTCGTGGCGTTTGGCGGCGCGTCCGGTCATGGGGTCGGCGGGGATGAGCCAGCCGCGCCCGATCTTGAACGCCGGTATGCGCCCCGCGCGGCACCAGCGATAGAGGGTGGACGCTGAGACACGGAAGCGCCCGGCCGCTTCTTCAATGGTCAGCAACTGCCCCGATGGCTCGTGGCTTACCATGTTCGCCAATTCCCGAACTGCGGTTGC
>JBBITS010000013.1:16946-20037 GCA_037440665.1 Chloroflexota bacterium | reverse complement strand
CGTGCTGAGCCAGTTCGACGGCGTTGTTGCCGCTCTGCGAGATGAGCGCGACGTCACCCGCCTCCTTCGGCAGGTCGGGGCGGAACGACAGCCCGCGCGCCGGATCGTAGAGGCCCATGCAGTTGGGTCCGATGATGCGGACGCCCGCCGCGCTGGCTTTCTCGAGCACCCGGCGCTCGAGGTCAGCGGCGTCGTCGCGCCCGGTTTCGCTGAAGCGTCCCGTGAACAGCGTGACGGCACGCACGCCCTTCGCCGCGCACTCGTCGAGGAGCGCCAGCACGCCGTCGGCGGGGATGCACGACACGACCATGTCCACGGCGCCGGGGATGGCGCTCAGCGAAGGGTAGGCCCTCAGGCCGAGGATTTCCGGCGCGCGCGGGTTCACGGGGTAGACAGGGCCCTTGAAGCCGAATTCGAGGAACGACTTCACGTAGTCGTGGCCGGGGCTGTCGACGTTCGCCGACGCGCCGGCGACGGCGATGCTGCGCGGGCGAAGGACGTCGTCGAGGGCGCTCATGCCTCGCGAGTGTAGAAGAGCGCCGGGCGGGCGGCAAACGGCCGGGGCGGGACGTGTTCGAAGGACAGCGGCTCGCCGAAACGGACCTTGAGGATGGTGTCGCACCGCTGCCCGGTGACGTAGAACACGGCCTCGCCGGCGTCCCAGGCGACGCCGTTGGGGTTGCCGCCGTAGCAGAAGTCCGAGGGCAACTCGTATCGCGCCACCTGCCCGGGGGCCTCTGGGTCGATGCGGTAGACGTAGCGCGTCTTCCACTGGTTCGCCCAGAAGTAGCGGCCGTCGTACTCCAGCTCGTTGAGGCGCTCGATAGGCTGGCCTTCGTAGGCCACGTCGAGCGTGCGGTTAATAGCGAAGGTCTCTGGGTCGCGGAAGTAGATGGTGGCCGAGCCGTTGGAGTTGACCAGCTCGTCGCCGATGGCGGTCAGGCCCCAGCCCTCGCCCTCGTACGTCGCGAAGGGCTGGAACGGTGTCGCCGCGTCGCGGTCGAAGATGTAGAGCGTCTGCTCCTTCCAGCTCAGGAGGTAGGTGCGACCCGAGAAACGTACGACGCCCTCGGCGAAGAAGGCGTTGCCGTTGGGGACGGACCATACGACCTCGCCCGTCGCGGGATCGACGGCGCGCACGCCGGAACCCGTGGGGTTGCCGGTGCTCTCCCAGAGGACGCCGTCCTCGACGATCAGCCCCTCGGTCCAGGCCGCGCCGTCGTGAGGGATGGAGCCGAGGACCTGGACCTGGCCGGGCGGAACCGTGGGGACGGGCGTGGCGTCGTTCGTTGGAGGCGCCGCGTCCGATCCGCACGCGGCTAGGACGGCGGCCGCGACCATCGCCAACGGGACCGGCAGGCGCAGACCCGTGCTAGAATTCCGCAATCGAACCTCTGGGCTGGAGTCCGGAAGCTCCCGTTGAACCTGGAAACCGTCGCAACGCCGGTACCCGCATCGCCCCGCGCGCGTACGTTCGTTGGCGTCGTGGCGCGCGCGGCAGTCACGGCCGTGGCGGGCTCGTGGCTGGGCTACTACCTCGTCACGGGGATGCCCCACGTGCGGCTCTACGTATTCGAGCCCACCATCACGCTGCACATTCTAGCTGCCGTCCTGGCGGCCATCTATGTCTTCTACCTCGGGTACGCGCGGCGCCTGCCGGGAGGGAGCCCGCTGGACTGGCCGCTGGCGCTCCTCATGGCGGCCTACGTCGCTGCCACGGTCGGGTCGGTGAACTGGCGCGTGAGCCTGGAGCTGACGCTGCAGGCCGGGATGATCGTCTTCATCTTCTACGCCATGGCCGACCTCGGGTTCCTGTCGTGGCGCGACTTGGCGCGCGCGCTGATGCTGGCGGGCGCGGCGGCGTCGGTCTACGCTCTCTGGGTCGTCGGGAACGACTACTGGCGCTGACGCGACGGGGCGAAGGGCTATCGTTCAGCAACGTCATCCCGCCGTCGGCGCCGCGTGTCCACGACGTGAGCGACCATCCCAACATGCTCGCCATGGCGCTGGTGGCGCTGCTACCGCTGTACGTGGTGACCGCCGGAAGGCCGGGCCACGTGATCGAACGTTTGCTGGCGGCGGCCGGAGCCGTCGCGGCGCTGGGCGCCATCTTTTTCACGTTGTCGCGCGGCGCGTGGATGGGCGCCGCCGTCGCGCTAGCGGTGACCGCCGCCGGACACGTGGCGGCGACGTCGCAGATGGCGGGCGGACTCGGGCGATGGCTTTCGGACCGGCGGGCGAGGCTGACGCTGGCGGGAGGTGTCGTCGCGATGTCGGCGTTCGCGCTGACTGCGTTCGTCATCCTGCTCCGGTGGGAGGCGAGGCCGGGCTGGCTGTTCCGCAGTTCGCTCTCGCCGCGTCAGGACGCGCTGGAAGCCGGCTGGCAGATGTTCCGCGACAACCCCGTGACCGGCGTGGGCCCCGGCGGGTTCGGCCTGCTGTACGGCGAGTACAGCGGCGCCTTCCCGGTGCACGCCATCCACAGCCACAACGGCTTCCTGCAGACGCTCATCGACCTGGGGCTGCCGGGGCTCGCGGCGATGCTGGCGCTGGCCGCCGCGTGCGGCTGGATCGTCGTGCGGTTGTGGCGGCGCAACGCCGGCGAGGATCGAGTGGTGGCGACGCTGTTCGCCGCCGCGCTCGCCGGGTTCGCCGCGCACAACATGGTCGACGCGGCGAACATCTGGAAAGCGCCGCTCATCGCGCTGGGAGGCGTCGCAGCGCTCGCCGTCCGACAACTCTTGACCGGTGAAGGTCCGCGGGCGCTGCGCTTCGACGCCGCGAACGCGGCGCGCACCGCTCTGCGCGCGCTGGCCGTCGTAGCGCTGCCCGCACTGCTCATCGCGTGGTGGCTCATCGACACGGGGCACTACCACTACAACCGGAGCATCGAGGCGCTGGCCGACGGTGACTACGAGGAGGCGGCGCGCCTCGGCAAGAAGGCCGTCGACGCCGACCCTCGCTACGCCATCTATCATCTGCAGCTCGGCGTCACGGAGGTCGTTGCCTATCAGGAGGGTGCGCCCCGGTGGATGCTGCACGACGGTATCGCCAGCCTGCGCCGGGGCATCGAACTAGATCGGAAGAGCAC
>JBBITS010000013.1:338-16928 GCA_037440665.1 Chloroflexota bacterium | reverse complement strand
GCTGGGGTGGGCGAACCTGGCGCAGGCGCTGGCCTTGTCTGGCGATAGAGAAGAAGTGAAGGCCGCCGCAGCGGAGGCGCTCGCACGCGCGGGCAACGACGCGGCGATCATCATGGCGGCGGGCGAGGCGCTGGAGCGCGCGGGATACACCGACGAGGCCGTCGCGGCGTACGCGCGCGCCGTCTCCACCGACGCGGGCATCGCGACGTCGACGTTCTGGATCGGCGATCCCGATCGCGCGGAGCTGTACCCCGACGTGCTGGCGACGTCGGTCCTTCCTCTGAACCCCTGTACCTTCGGGACGTTCCTCTTGGACGCACCCGAGGAGCTGCCCGAGCCTGAGAGCACTGGCCTGGCGGAACTGATAAAGGGATGCAGCGTGCTCGCGCTGAACAACGGCGGCGACCTTTACGTGCGCGTGCAGCTAGCGCGCCTGCTGATGGCGTCGGGGACGCCCGATGACATGGAGGCCGCGAAGGGGCACCTGGAGTTCGCCGTCGCGCGGCAGCCCGACTTCCCGCCCGCGCGCCGGGAGCTGGGACGCTGGTACGAGACGCAGGGCGACCGGGCGTCGGCGTTGCATCAGTGGGTGCTGGGCGCGCAGCTCGACGACCCGGAGTCGATCATGCTGCTAGGGCGGACGTACTCGCCCCAGTACGTGCCGTCCTACCTCGTCGACAAGCTGGAGGACCTGCTGGCCAGGGAGGGGAGCAGCGTGGGCTTCCCTCTGGTGGACGTGCTGTACTACCGGATGAAGTTCTTCCGGGGCTCGCCGGCGGTGATGTTCGTGAGGGGCGACTGGCAGCAGGCGTATCCCCGTCTGTATCTGGACGAGCTGGGGACGCTGATGCTGTGGCAGGAGGCGCAGGGGCAGGCCCCCTGAGCCCTACCGGCAGCTTGCCAGCGAGGGTTAACCTTTTCCAGAAGGCAAACGTTGACATAGATGTAGGCGTGGAAGCGGCACGGAAGCCGCTATCCGCGCCTGAGCGTCGAGAGGAGTGGCCACTGGATACCGGATTGCCGGGTGGCATCCCTGCCGACCTCGAGCGGTCCACCGTGGACCGCGCCCGCCTCGGGGACCAGCAGGCGCTAGCGGACCTGTACGACTGGTACATGCCGCGGGTGTATCGCTACGTGCTGGCGCGAGTGGGCAGCGTCCACGAAGCGGAGGACCTGACAGAAGAGATCTTCCTGCGCATGCTCGGGGCCGTCGGCGATTTCCAGTGGAAGGCGGTCCCGTTTTCTGCGTGGCTGTTCCGCATCGCGCACAACGAGGTCGCCAGTCACTTCAGGAGGCGAAACCAGCGGAACCGCCATGGTCCTCTTTTTGAGGACATAGTGGACACGAAGAACGATCCGGAGGAGCTGGCCGAGCGCCGGTTGACGGTGGAGCGCATACAGCGGGTGGCGGACAGCCTGCCCGAGGCGCAACGCGAGGTCATCGCGCTGCGTTTTGCTGTCGGGCTCTCCATCGCCGAGACGGCCAGGGTCCTCGGGAAGCGGGAAGGGAACATCAAGGCGCTGCAGCACAAGGCGGTGGCCCGCCTGCAGAAGCTGCTGGGCGCCAACGTTGAGAGAAAGCAGGCAGCGTCCTGACCATGGACACGTTCGAGGAACGGCTGGACGTTTGCATCGAGGCGCTGCGCACCGGGCGTCTGACGCTCGAGCAGTGCCTGGCGCTGTACCCCGACGACGCGCCGCGGCTGCAGCCGCTGCTGCTGACCGTCGTCGATCTGGCGCACGCGTATCATGTTCAGCCCCGGGCCGCATTCGCCCGCGACGCGCGCGAGCGCTTCCTGCTGGCCACGGGCGAGCCGCTGCGCGAGGCCTTCGGACAGGTCCAGCCGCCGCAGGGCTTCGTGCGAATTGCCCGTCAGCGATTCCTGAACGCCGCCCGTCAGATGCTGCCCGGCCCGAGCGGCCCGGCCCGCCCGGCGGTAGCGCTCCCGTGGATGCGCCTGCCGGCGCCCGCGCTCTCCGGCGCCCTGACGGTGGCGCTGGCGTTCTTCGCATTCGCCGGATTCGCCTTCGGCACCGCCGGTGACGCCTTGCCGGGGGACTGGAACTACCCGCTGAAGCGCGCGACCGAGAACGCGCGCCTGGCTCTGTCCTTCGACGACGACGCCCGCCAGAACCTCGAGATCGCCTTCGCCGAGGAACGCCTGGAAGAGATCGAAAAGCTGGCGAAGCGTGATGGGCGTGTGAGCGAGGACGCGCTGGCCAGCCTTGCCAGCCAGACGCGGCGGCTGCGCGAGAGCCTGCCATCCATCACCAGCCAGCAGACCCGCTCCCGCCTCATCAGCCTGACCGAGCGCCAGCAGGACATCCTCGCCGTCGTCGAGGACCGGGTCGAGCCGGCGGCGCAGGACGAACTGGCGCAGGCGCAGGAGATCGCCGCCGAAATCCGCACCAGCGTCGCCCAGACTCTGGCCACGCCGTCGCCGACGCCAGCGGCGGCCGTGACATCGCCCGAGGCGACGGTCACACCTGAGGGCAGCGCCTCGCCCACTGCCACGGAGGCAGCCGGGACGCCTGTTCCTACCGAGGAGACGCCGGAGGCGACGGCGACGCCGACGCCTCTGCCCCGGCCGCTGCCGGTCGAAGGCAGTATCGTGCGCGGCCCCAGCAGCGACACCACCGCTGGCCTGACCTGGGAGTGGCTGGTCACCGAGCGGTACACGTATCTGGTGCCGACAGTCGATAGCGGATGGACGCTCACCGGCGCGATCTTCGGCGAGGACGGCGTCGCGGATCTGTCCGCAGTCATTCGTGTGACCAGCGGCGATGGTGCGACCATCGTGGCGATCTTGCCGCGATCGTCAGACGTCGTCTGGTTCCAGTTCGACGGGCAGGTTTGGAGCGAGCGTCAGTTGCGCAGTGCGGCGCCCGGCGCCATCATCGTCGCTGACCTCGACAAGATCGAGCGCGACTACCCGGGCATCGGCGCCATCGTCGCGCACATCGTGCGCAGCGTCGAAATCACGCCGCTGCCGGAGCCGACCGCGACGCCGACGCCCTCGGCGACGGGAACGCCCGCGTCCTCAGGTCCCTAGCAGGCGCTCCTTTTCCAGCAGTATGCGGAGCTGCTGCGCGCCGCGCACGGCCTTGTCCTCGTTGCAGTTGTTCATCAGCAGGTGTACTTCGGCGGCGCGCTCCGCCATGTCGCGCACGCGCGGCGTCCATTCCGACAGCTCCTCCTCGGAGTAGAGGTAGTCGAAGCGCTCGGCGGCCGTCAGACCGCGCTTCGTCCAGTTGGCGGCGTTCCGCCCGTGGAACCGTACGAGGGCGACGTCGGATGTGACCTCGGCGACGGGCGGCACGCTGTTCTTCACCTGCGGCTCGTCGACGGCTACGTAGCTCAGACCGTGATCGCGCAGGAAAGCGAACGTTGCGTCGCGGTGGCTCTCGTCGACCCAGAGGCCGTTGCGGAACTCGACGGCCAGGCGGTACTGGGGGAGCCTGCGCCTGGCCTCGAGGACGTGCTCTCGGCTCTCGGCCCTGGGCAGGAACCATAGCGGGAACTGGAAGACGACCGCACCAAGCTTCCCCGCCGAGTCGAGCGGCAACAGCGCCGAAGCGAAGCGCTCCCATAGCGCCTCGCGCGCGTCCGGAGGGACGTCGCGGTAGTAGAGGTTGGGCTTGTCGCCGCGCGGCGGGAGTTCGCCGCGGATGTCGCGAGGCAGCGCTGTGGGTGGCGTAGGATGCTGTGTGAACAGACGGAAGGCCTTTACGTCGAACGTGAAGTCATCGGTCGTGCGCTCGACCCAGAGCGCAGTGTTACGCTCGGAGGGCATGCCGTAGTACGTCGAGTCGACCTCGACGATGGGGAACTGGCCCGCGTAGAAGCGCAGGCGGTCCTCGGCCGAGGTTACGCCGACCGGGTAGAAGCGGCCGCAATCGACGAGCGTCTTGTCGGCCCACGAGCAGGTGCCAATGAGGATGCGCGCCGTCACCTGTTCAACGTAACGCGGGGTCAGACGCGCGGCAACGGGCGTTTGCCGCGTCGCGCGTCGGCGGCGATACTGGACGCCGTGGCGGAGCGACCGTTCGAGGGCAAGACAGCCGTCGTCACTGGCGGCACACGCGGCATCGGCCGGGCCGTGGCCGAGAAGCTGGCCGGGCTGGGCGCGGGCGTCGCCGTCACCTACTCGCGCAGCCGCGAGTCGGCCGCCGAGGCTGTCCGCGCCATCGAGGCGCACGGCGCGCCAGCGCTCGCCCTGCAGTCCGACGCCGGCGACCGCGACCAGATCGTCGATCTGTTCAAGAAGGTCGGTAGTCAATTCGGCCGGCTGGACTTCCTGGTCAACAGCGCGGCCCGCGGCCTGGAGCGCCCGCGCGGCGCGCTGAACTCCCTACCGAAGCACTTGCGTCATACGCTGGAGGTCAACGTCCTCGGCCCGTGGTTCTGCGCGCAGGAGGCGGCGAAGCTCATGGGCCAGGGCGGGGCTATCGTCAACCTGTTGAGCCCCGGCGCGCGCCGCTATCTGCCACGCTACGCGCCTGTCGGGGTGTCCAAGGGCGCTCTGGAGACGCTGACCGTCTACCTGGCGGTGGAACTGGCGCCGCGCGGCATCCGCGTCAACGGCGTTTCTGCGGGCCTCGTCGAGGGCACCGACGGCGTGCGCATGCTGCCGCCGGAGTTGGTGGACGACTACGTGCGCCGCACGCCCGCCGGGCGCATGGTGACGGCGCGCGACGTGGCCGAAGCCGTCGCCTTCCTCTGCTCCGACGGCGCGGCGATGATCGCGGGCCAGGTGCTGCTGGTGGACGGCGGCTTCGGCCTCGTCGGGCACGTCTAGCCACCAACCGGCCTCTGTCAGGAACCGGAACACCGGTCCGATACTGGTATGGGACCGCCGCGAGGGTCGTGGCGAGGCCGGTTGCCCCGATCGCTCGGGGAGGGGCCGCCTCGCTCGCCCCGCGGCGGCCCCGTGTGATGCGGTGCGTTACTGTCGGACCAAGTTTCAGTCTGACGTTGCACGGACGATCATGGGGATGTTCCCCAGGTAGGGGATTCTGACGGGTCGCCCCACTATGGTCGTCACTCTGCCCAGCACGTGTTCGAAAGCGACCGGGTCGTCTGGGACGGCGTTGGCGTCGCCTCTCGTCTGGAGGCGGCGGCGGGCCGCGTCGATGCTGACGACCCGGTGTATGGCGAAGCCCTCGTCGCTTTCAAAGGCGATGATGTCACCGACCTCTATATCCTCGGGATCGACACCTCTCAGGAACACCAGGTCGCCCTTGTGAAGCGCCGGCCACATGGACCCGGAGGTCACGGCGGCCATCGGGTAGGGAGTGTCGAGAGCCCAGGCGAGCAGCCGGGGGCCGGCTACGATGGCTGTAGCGATGACGCCGACGTAGATCGCCCAGCCCAGGAGACCCCGCAACCATCGAGGCCGTGGCCGCAACCGGTCCCGAGCAGCCGAGGCATCGGCAACAATGGAAGGCTGCGGCAGGGGCGATTCGGGTGATCTGTATGTCATGGCCACCACCAGGGAAGGCGCACGACGAAGACGCGGCCTGTGTACTTCTTCTGCGGTGCCGAAATCGGAATGCTGGCCTCGAACGTGAGCGTGCGCTCGTCTCCGGGTTTCATGTTGAAGAAGGCGTCACTCACCCCGAGCAGGTCGCGGATGCCGCCCCAGGTGAACACGACGACGTACGTATCCAGTCGGCCCTGGTTCTCCAACTGGATCCGCTTTTCGGCGCTGGCGCCCCGAGGCACGTCGCCGAAGTCGAGGCCGCGCGGCGGCGGGATGCCGATGGATCCGCCCTCGGGCACGAGCACCTGCGCTGAATACATGCTGGTGGAGCTGGCGATCACCGCGCCCCAGAGCAGCAGAATCAGGATGACGACGCCGGCAACCACCACGCGCGCCCGCGTCAGACGGGGCAACCGCGCGCGCAGCGCGTGGATTGGGCCCCGCCGCCGAGCCAACTGCTCCTCTGTGGCGTCGTCCGGCGCGGTAGCGGCCGGCTGAAGCGCGACCTCCTGCATGGCGTGGCCTCCTTCGTCGAGTGGTCGTCTGTTGGCCGGCCGCTCCGGCAGGTCCGCGGACCTGCCGGAGCGGCTCCTGCGGGTCGCCGGTGGATGTCTCCAATTCGAGCCAGGTTCCCTGCTACTCTCCTCGCAGGCTGTGGTAGGTCACCTGCACCTTCAGGTCGTCGCCGATGTCCGCGAAGCGCTCCCACTCCTGCGGGTCGTCTGATTCGTTGTCCACGAAGTGGCAGTCGATGGTCTCGGCGTCGCCGCCTTTCGGGTCCGTGAACGGGTTGAAGGAGTCAGCGCACGGCGGCGCCAGGAGCTTCACTGCGTAGACGCACTTGGCGCCGTAGTCTCCGTCGTCGATGAGGATGCCGTGGAAAATGCGCTCCACCTGCTTCTCCTCCGGCAGCTTGGAGCCCGCTGGGTCGGCGGCGTCTAGTTCCTCTAGCTGGCAGTTGTCCGGGTTACCGAAGATGAGGCTGATGTTGCTCACGTAGTCCCGCAGATTGCCGTCCAGCTCCCCGTTGGGGTGAGTCGGGTCCGTGTGCGGTAGCCTGTTCAGGCAGTCGGGCCAGTCGTCGGGTGTGTCGTCGTCGTACTTGCCGTCCGCGCCCACACTGCTGTTGTCCCAGTAGTCGTAGGGCCCGAGCGGCGACTGGGCGCGCTCTCGCACCGGCGCGAGGCTAGCGGGCATCGCCGCACGGTCAAGTTCTCGCTCCTGCCAAGGGTTGTGGCCATTCCGAGCTCCAGCAGAATGCAGTCTGTGGTGCCGCCCGAATAGACTGTGCCAGGGGCTCAGTGATGGCCACATCGGCGAGTGAGCAGCGAACCATCGAACTCCGCGACGCCGCGCGGCTCGAGGCTTCGGCCGTCCTCGGCCGGCTCGGCACGTCTCCCGCCGGCCTCCCGACGCCTGAGGCGGGACGCCGTCTTCGTGAGCTGGGCCCGAACGCTGTCCGCAGCCACGGCGTGCGCCCAGTCGCCGTGCTGTTCCGCCAGCTCAACAGCCCGCTCCTGCTTCTCCTCTTCGTCGCGGCTGTGACATCGCTGGCCGTCGGCGAGCGGACGGACGCCCTCGTGATCCTCGGCATCCTTTCGTTGAGTATCGGACTCGGGTTCGTCAACGAATATCGCGCCGCGCGAGCCGTCGAGGCTCTTCGGGCGACCGTCAGCCACAAGGCGCTCGTCTTCCGCGATGGACGTGGCACGGCGGTGGACGTCACGGAGCTGGTGCCCGGCGACATCGTGCGCCTTGACGTCGGCGACGTGGTGCCGGCGGACCTGCGCCTTCTGGAGGTGAACGCTCTCACCTGTGACGAGGCGGTGCTGACCGGCGAGGCGACACCCTCGGAGAAGACGGCCAGCATCACCGCGCCGAGCAGGGGTGCGCTCGACCTGCCGTCGTGCGCGTTCATGGGGACGGTGGTTCGCGAGGGGAACGGCCTCGGCGTGGTGGTACAGACCGGGCGCAGGACGGCGTTCGGACAGATCGCGGCGCGTCTCGGCGAGCAGCAGCCTGAGACAGCCTTTCAGCACGGCCTGCGCGACTTCTCCGGGTTGCTGGTCCAGGTCACCGCCGTCCTCGCAGTCTCTATCTTCGTGATCAACGCGGGCTTTCGCCGACCGCTGCTCGAGTCCGTTCTCTTCGCGCTCGCGATTGCCGTCGGCCTCACGCCTCAGCTCCTGCCCGCCATCGTCACCATCAGCCTCTCCACCGGCGCAAGGCGGCTTGCCCGGCGTTCGGTGATCGTGAAGCGGCTGGTCAGCATCGAGGACCTGGGCAACATTGACGTCCTCTTCACGGACAAGACAGGGACGTTGACAGAAGGACAGATCACGTTCAATGCCGCGTTCGACGCCACGGGGCAGCCGTCGTCGGAGCCATTGCGCCTCGGCTTGCTATGTAGTTCCGTCGTCATTGAGGATGGGGTACCCGTAGGAGGCAATCCCCTAGATGTCGCGATGTGGAAATCGCCCGACGCATCTGAGATTCGGGCGTTCAAACGCCTCGCAGAGCTGCCGTTTGACTACGAACGGCGGCGCATGTCCGTTGTGGTCGAAGGATCAGACGGGCGTCGGCTGCTCCTCACGAAAGGCGCGCCCGAGTCGGTGCTCGCGCTCTGTCGTGAGGCACCGCCCGAAGCGCGCGCGTTCCTGGATCGCCAGTTCGAGCAGGGGAGCCGCATCATCGCCGTGGCGGGTCGCGACGAGCACGCGCTCGCGAGCATCTCCGCCGCCGACGAGCGCGATCTCACCTTGCGCGGCTTTCTCACCTTCCATGATAGGCCGAAACCTGACACGGGGCCGTCGATTGAGCGACTCAGGCGTCTCGGCGTCACCGTAAAGATCGTCACGGGCGACAACGAGCGCGTTGCGGTTCACCTGTGCACGGAGCTCGGCATCCCTGTCGGCGGAGTGCTGACGGGCTCAGAGCTTGAGGCGATGGAAGACGACCGCCTGAGCGAGGCATTGAGCGAGACCTCGATCTTCGCCCGCGTCAGTCCAGAGCAGAAGTCCCGCATCATCAAGTTGCAGCGAAGCCAGGGGGCCGACGTCGGCTTCCTCGGTGATGGAGTGAACGATGCCATCGCCCTTCACGATGCCGATGTGGGCATCTCGGTCGATACAGCTGCAGACGTGGCCAAGGACGCCGCGGACATCGTGCTGCTCGAGAAGGACCTTGGCATCCTCGCCCAGGGTATCGCCGAGGGCAGACGGATCTTCTCCAACACCATGAAATACGTGCTCATGGGGACATCATCCAATTTCGGTAACATGTTCAGCGCGGCCGGCGCCTCCCTGTTCCTCTCGTTCCTTCCCATGCTGCCATCCCAGATCCTCCTCAACAATCTCCTCTACGACGTGAGCGAAACGACCATTCCCACGGACAACGTCGACGACGAGCTGCTGGAGCGCCCGGCTCACTGGGATATCGCGTTCATCCGCCGGTTCATGCTCTTCTTTGGCCCAATCAGCTCCATCTATGATTTCCTCACCTTCGGCGTGCTGCTCTGGGTGTTCGACGCCGGCGAGGTGCTATTCCACTCCGGCTGGTTCGTCGAGTCGCTAGCCACGCAAACGCTGGTGATCTTCATCATTCGGACGCGACGCGTGCCCTTCTTTCGGAGCCAACCAAGCAAACCACTCCTCATAACCACGCTAGTGTGCGTCGCCGTTGGTGCCGCGCTACCGTTCTCGCCGCTGGCAGACCTTTTCGGCTTCACACGCCTACCGTGGGGCCTGGCGGTCGCAATCGTGGTCATGGTCGCCACGTATCTCGGCCTAGCTGAGGCAGGCAAGGCGCGCTTCTTCAGGCCGCAGCGCGGGAAGGAGCCGCTGGCGCCGAGGAGAGGGCACCGCGAGAGGCGCATTCACCGATTGATGCCTCGCTGGAGCCACGTTCGACTCCGCGGGGAAACCCCGTGACAGCCGGCACGATTGAGCGAACCTGGCTGTTCGACCAAAATTTGACCGTGGCTATATTACATTTCGACTTCGTCACAGGTCTGTTCAGACGGCTGTTGCCCTCTGCGTAGGACGCGTGGACAACCGTTTCCATCACGACGATTAGTACCCACCGTCTACAGTACTTCGAGCTTCATTCGGGACCTGTTCTCTCTGCCACGCCTGGACCTGTACTTGGGTTCCTCACTCTCCACCTCGCGTGTCTGCACATGCCCTTTCCAGACTGAACACCTGGTATCTCCCAGCGCTGCTCTCACTGCGAGCGCGCCGAGGGCAGCGTCTAGTGTGGGGAGGCCTCACTCGAGGGCGAGGTCCGGGAAGTAGGTCCCGTAGTAGCCGCGGTCACGGGTGAGGAGCCGGTCGGCGTGCGCTAGGGCGTGTGCGCCGATGACGAAGTCCGCGACCACATGCTGCCGGGGCTGGATGCCCGCCCCGCACCGGTCGCAGCGCACGTCCTGGGCGGCGCCGCGCTGGGGACACGCCCAGAGTCGCGGGCCGGCGCCGGAGGTATTCGCTCCAGGCTCTGCCCGCCCGATGGAGCGCTTCGGAGCTCGGCGGCTTCAGCCTCGTCGGGCACGTCTGATCATCTACATAAGCCCTTTCATGGCTTGACCGGCCGTTATCCTCTGCTAGACTGAAACCCCATTTGCGTTCTGGTGGAAGGTTTCGAGTGACGCTCAGGTCTTTGCCTCGCCGGCCGGCGCTGCGCCGCGTCGCGCTCGCCATGGAAGAGCTTGCGCGCGTAGGCCAGGGAAGCACCTGGCTGCTGCGCCGGGCGCGTGAGCGCTCGGATGTCATCGTCGGCATTGCAGGCGAGCCGAAGGGCCGGCGCCTGCTGCCGTTGACGCTTATCGCGCTGCATCTGCACGACGACGTCGCGGCGTTCTGCGGCGGCCAGGTCCCTGCCCGCGAACGCGCCCGCATCTACCGCGTGCTGATGCGGCAGATCAACCGCCTGCGGCGCATGGTGATGGAGGACGAGGCCATAGCCGTGCGCGGTTTCTGGAGCGAGCCCTTCCCTGCGCTCCGGCAGCTCCGCGAGGCCCTCATGGAGTTGAGTTGGGCCATGGTGTGCAAAGGGCCGGGTCCGGGCAGCGACCAGCCTTCCGACTGGGACGACCGGCTGCGTCACGGCCGCCAGCGCATCGAGGCTCTTATGCCCGAGGGCCGCGCCCTCGCTGCCGGCCCGCTCGCCGCGGTGCTCGCCGACCTTTAACGCCCTTGTGCCTGCCCGTGCTACACTGGCTCTCTCCGCTGTCGCGGGGGAGGGAGACGCCGCATGAGTGAGTCCGGGCGAAAGCCGTCGAGCAGGTGCGAAAAAGGCCTACGCTGGTCGGCGGCGATGTACGACACCCTGACCCGCTCCACCGAGCGGCGGGTGATGGGTAAGCTCCGCGCGCAGATCCTCGGGCCGATCGAGGGCAAAGTGCTGGAGATCGGCGCGGGCACCGGAGCGAACCTCCCTCACTACACCCACGCGGCCGAGGTGGTGGCCACCGAGCCCGACCCGTTCATGCTCAAGCGCGCACAGAAGCGCCTCGAAGGCGTCGATCATCCGAAGATCGAGCTGCGCCAGGCGTCGGCGGAGGAGCTGCCGTTCCCCGACGACACGTTCGACCACGCCGTCAGCACGCTGGTCTTGTGCACCGTCCCGAACCCAGAGCAGGCGCTCGCGGAGATCAGGCGCGTGCTGAAGCCCGGCGGGCGCTTTCACTTCGTCGAACACGTGCGCGCCGAGGGCGCCATCGGCCGTGTGCAGGACGTGATCAGGCCGGTGTGGAAGTTCTTCGCTGGCGGCTGCGTGCTGAACCGGCGCACTGAGCGCCTCATCTCTGACGCGGGTTTCGCCATCGAGAGCCTGGAGATGCGGAGGATGCCGCCGGGGATACCGATGATCGTCGGCGTCGCGCGCCCGGAATGACGCCGCTTAGCCCCCGCTCAACGTGTGGTATCCGCGACGGAAGAAGACGAGCGGCGCCCCGTCGTTGGCCACGCCCCCGTCCTCGACCGACCCCATGAAGATGGTGTGGTCGCCGCCTTCGTACTGTCGCACTATGCGGCCTTCGAGATACGCCAGGCAGTCCTCGAGGATAGGCGCGCCGGTCACACCGATGCGGAAGGGCACGCCGCGCAGAGTCCCCTTCTCCGGCGGGCGCTTTTCAGCGAACAGACGCGAGAGATCCTCCTGCCAGCGGCCAAGGATGCTCACGGCGTAGACGCCGCTCTGGCGCAGAAGGCCGTGCGTGTACGACGTCTGGTCCACGCACACCAGGAGCAGCAGCGGGTCGATGGAAACCGACGCCACGGCGTTGGCGGTCATGCCGTGGTAGTGGCCGCCCGCCGCAGACGTGACGACGGTGACGCCCGTCGCGAAGCGGCCCATGAGGTCCCGGAAGGTGGCGGCTCCGATGGGGGACATGGTGAGCGGTCGTCTAGATGCCCTGCCGCGCCACGGCCTGGGCGATGAACTGCAAGATGAGCATGGCGAACAGCGGCGTGAAGTCCATCATCCCGATGCGCGGTATGAGGCGGCGCAGCGGCTCCAGGATCGGCTCCGTGAGCTGATCGAGCACCTGGAACAGCGCGCCGCTGCGGTCGACGGGGAACCATGAGAGCAGCGCGCGGATCAGGATGAGCCCCGATAGCGCCTGACAGAAGTAGAAGATGGTAAGACCTATCGGGGTGATGGCTGATCCGCTCCCAGTTCTTTCGCGCGTTCGTAGGCGGCCGTCACGGCGCGGGCGATGGCCGCGCGCACGCCGGCCGACTCCAGTTCGCTCAGGCCCCGCGCCGTCGTGCCGCCGGGCGATGTGACCTCGTTGCGGGCCACGGCGGGGTGCTTGCCCGTTTCCTCAAGATAGCGCGCTGACCCCAGAAACGTGTAGACCGCGAGCTGCGCCGCGACCTCGCGCTTGAAGCCTAGGCTCACCGCGGCGTCGGTCAGGGCCTCGATCAACAGATACACGTATCCCGGCCCGCTGGCCGAGACCGCCGTCGCCATGTCGATGTACTTCTCGTCGTCTACCTCGATCTCATGGCCCATGACGCCGAGGACCTGGCGGACCTGCTGGCGGTCGGCTTCGCTCACGTCCTTCGACGCCACCCACACGCTCATGCCGGCGCCGATGGCGGCCGGCGTATTGGGCATGACGCGCACGAGACGGTCGTGGCCGAGCATGGTGCGAGCGCTCGCCATGGTCACGCCCGCCATTATGGAGACGACGGCGCGATCCTTGGGGATTGCGCCCTTCAGCGGCGCTAGCGACGCGAGGTCCTGAGGTTTGACGGCCAGGAACAGCAGGCCCTCGCCCGCGCCGGCTTCCTTCAGGTCGCCCGTTACACGCACGCGGTACGTCTCGGCCAGGTAGTTGCGGCGGCCGGGGATGTACTCGCAGATCAGCACGTCCTCGGGCGCTACCAGGCCGGCGCGCAGGGCAGCGCTGACGATGGCCTCGCCCATGAAGCCGCCGCCGACGAAACCGAGCTTCATCGCGCCGTTCCCCGCTGGCCGAAGAGCGCGCGCCCGATGCGCACCATCGTCGCGCCCTCCTCGACGGCTACCTCGAAGTCGTTGGTCATGCCCATTGAGAGTTCCGCCAGTCCCTCGGCGTCGCGCAGTTCGCGCAGGGTCCGGAAGACGCTCCGGACGTCCTCGGGGTTATCGACGAGCGGCGCGACGGTCATCAGGCCCTGCAGGTTCAGGTTCGGCAGCCGCGTGACGGCGCGGACGGCCGCAGCGACCTCCTCGGGCGCGAAACCGTACTTCTGCGGCTCCCGCGCGACGTTGACCTCCAGCAGGACGTCGACGGGCGCCCGGGCCGCGCGGCTTACGGCCTCCGCCAGCCGCTGCGAATCGATGGACTGGAGTATAGCAAAGAGATCGAGCGCGGCCCGGACCTTGTTCGTCTGCAGGTGGCCGACTAGATGCCACACCGGCGTCGCGCCGAGGCGGGCGACCTCTGGAATCTTCGCGGCGCCCTCTTGCACGCGGTTCTCGCCGAAGTCGCGCAGGCCCGCGCGCCACAGCGCGGCGACGGCCTCGGGCCTGAACGTCTTGCTGACGCCGACGATGGTGACGCCTGCGGGATCGCGCCCGGCCCGCTCACAGGCGGCCTTGACCCGCGCCCGGACGGCGGCGAGGCGCGCGGCGGCGGAAGTGGCTTCCATGCCGTCATGGTACCCGTCGCGTGTATAATCGCGCCGTCGCCGGAGGGAACGGAGGCGGGAATGGTCATCCACGTCATGACCCGGAAGGTCGCCATGAAGCCCGAGGACTGGGAGAAGCGCGCGCAGTTCCTGCGCGATCGCCTGACGCCTGTGTTGAAGAAACAACCGGGCTTTCAGGGCTGGACGCTGCTGCGCTCGTCCGACGGCGCGAGCATGACCGAAGTCACGCAGTGGGCGAGCGCGGACGACTGCCGCCGCTACGTGCGCGCGGGCGGCGCGGCCACGGCCGCGACCATCATGGACGCCATCGTCCCGACGGCGCCGTACCCGGACGGCGCGTGGCAGCGCTCGACGTACGACGTGGTAGCCTCGTGACCTTCGACGAACGCTTCCCGCCGAGCCTGACGCTCATCGCCCTCTGCCAGCTTCACCAGATCACGCGCGAGGGCGGTCTGGTGAACCTCATCGGCATCCACGACAACATCCACGTGCGCGAGCTGCCCGCGGTGGTGGCGACGACGGTGGTCATGCGCTGGCAGGACGGCGCGGGCGCCTTCGAGTCGTTCGCGCAGATCGTTGGGCCGGAGGACACGGTGCTGCTGGAGAGCCGTCAGGACAACCGGCCTCCCTGGCGGTTCAGCCTCGCCAGCCGCGAGTCGAGCCACTGGGTGCGGTGGAACCTGCGGTTCAAGGTGGAGGGGTTCGGGCGGCACCGCGTGCGCGTGTTCCTCGACGGCCAGGAGATCGGCGAGCTGCCGTGGTGGGTGCGTCCGTACCCGGCGCGCTCGCGGGGCGAGGGCCAGGGCGGGCTGCAGGCGTAGGTTTCTGGCGATGAAGCCTCTGGCGCTGGTCCGCGCGCCACTGCGCGACTAGTGGAGAGCAAGGAGCCCGTTCGCGAAGTCGTACTCCAGCCTGAACTTGGTGAAGACGTCGCGGCCAAGGAGCGAAGGCGGCGTCATCGGAGGCTTGGACATCCCTGCGATCATGATGCTTCCGGCGAACGCTGACACGGTCCCGTCCTCGTGCAACAGAGCGATGCGGCAGGACTCCTCGTAGACTGCGGTGAAGCCGCCCACGCCTGTGATAGGCGTCGATGGCTGGCCGGCGAAGTGTGTCTGGAAGTCGATGCCAAGACGAAGCGCATCACGGGGCGTAATCATTGTGCGGTCAGCGCCAGAGTCCAGAAGGAAAAGAACAGGGGAATAGGAGATCGCTAGTCGCGGCAGCTCGATCCAGGCCAAGAAGTAGGGCCTTTGATCCGCGCCGAAGAAACCCTTGATCACAAGGGCTAGAGTATCAGCACCTCATCCTTCGTCGTCAAGAAGTCAATCAGCGTGTGCGCTCGGGGGATGCCGAGTTCGTCTAGGTCCGCCAGGAGCGAAGGCAACTCCTTGGCGTGAGCCACGACTTCTTGGTCGCGGACCGCCACCCATTCATCGGCGTACTTCGCCACGAGTTCCGGCTTACTGTTCAGCAGGAAGGCGATGTCGCGCTGAAAGCGCTCGGCCTCGTGCCTCGTGGTGGCGTCGAGCCGGCCCTCCACGCGCTTCAGGGCTGCAGGCATGTCAACCATCTCTCACTTAACATCGGTACGGTTGGAGGCCGTCTGCTGCGCCGTACGAGGACTGGTTTCCACTTCGCCGCCTACGGCCACCGGTTTCGGCATTGACTCGATGCCAGTGTACAACGCTAGGCAAGGGTACAGCCTGAGCCCCCGCCCTTCAATAGAGGGGGCTGCTGATATCAGTCACCGCTGTATAGGCGGCACGGGTGCCAGAGGTGCTGCACGCATGCGGCCGTTTCGCGCAATGGCGTGGACGGAAGGGCTTCGACCACTTGACCCTGCCGACGCCGGTTCGTACTGTCAGGTGACGTTCGTTCCGGCGCCGCGTCTCCATGTCTAGCAGCGCAGGCCGAGGTCTCCGGCCGATGCGCCTGCCCCGCCGGGAGGCGCGGCCAGTCCCCTGTGGTGGTCCTGTGACTGACGATAGCACTGCGGGCGTTCACGCCGAGGTCTCCCGCGTTACGCGCGGGCAACGGCGCAGCACGGCTATACTCCTGGGCGGGTCGATGGTGCTGGGCTTGCCCGCCATCGCCGTGCGCCTTTCGGGGGTGCACGTCGGCACGCTCGGCGAGATTGGCATCTTCGGTCTGGGCATACTGACGGCGGCGTTCGTCCTCGGCGCGGCCGCCGAGTCGGCGCAGAAAGACATACCGCGATCGCTGGCGCTGGCGGTGCTGGCGTTCATCGCCGTGCTGCCGGAATACGCGGTAGACCTCTACTTCGCGTGGCGCGCGGGCCAGGACATCGAGTACGCGCAGTACGCCGCCGCGAACATGACGGGCGGCAACCGGCTGCTCGTCGGCCTGGGTTGGCCGATGGTGCTGTGCATCTTCTGGTGGCGCAGCAGACGCGCTAGCTTCAGCCTGCAACTGCCGCAGCGCGTTAGCCTCGAGATCACCATCCTCGCCATCGCGACGGCCTACTCGTTCGTCCTGCCCTTCAAGGGCAACATCTCGTTAATGGACACGACGGCGCTCGGCGTCATCTTCGCGACTTACGTATGGCTAGCGAGCCGCCATCCCGTGGAGGAGCCCGACTTCGAGGGCCCGGCTGAGGTCATCGCCGAGCTGCCGACGGTGTGGCGCCGGATCACCGTGCTCGGTCTTTTCGTCTGGGCGGCGGGCGTCATCCTGGCGTCGTCGGAGCCGTTCGCCGAGGCCCTGGTGAGCGCGGGCGAGGAGTTCGGCATCGACGAGTTCCTGCTGGTGCAGTGGCTGGCGCCGCTGGCCTCCGAGTCGCCGGAGTTTCTGGCGGCCGGCTATCTGGTGTACCGGGGCGCCGCCGACGCCGGCATGACCGCGCTCATCTCGTCGAAGGTGAACCAGTGGACGCTGCTCATCGCCAGCCTGCCCGTGGCGTTCGCGCTCTCCAGCGGCTCCATCGACGCGCTGCCGATGGACTCGCGTCA
>JBBITS010000013.1:0-328 GCA_037440665.1 Chloroflexota bacterium | reverse complement strand
TCGACCGCATCGAGATCGCGAACATGCACGAGCAGACGATGCAGCGCGAGGAGCTCTTCCTGACGGCCGCGCAGTCGGCCTTCGCGCTGACGCTTTTGCTGCAGTTGAGGTTGAGCCCGGCGCGGGCCGTCCCGCTGGTCACCCTGTTCGTCGGCCAGCTCGCCTTTCCCGATAGCACGGTGCGCTGGGGCTTCGCGCTGGCGTACCTTGCGCTGGCCGCGGTCATGCTCATCCGCGACGGACGGCACATACCGGCCATCGTCCGCTGGTCCATCCAGTCGCACCACCCGCCCGGGGAGTTGGAGGTTGGAGGTAGGAAGTGAGAGGT
>JBBITS010000012.1:17428-20422 GCA_037440665.1 Chloroflexota bacterium | reverse complement strand
CGAAGTCCGTCGTCGGCCTGCGGTTCGACGACCTGGTCCAGATGCTCGACCCGATGCCGGTGGTCGTCGGCAACACGGTGGGCTACCAGGCGACGAAGGAGATCATGGAAACTGGCGTGCACGGCGTGCTCGTCGGCGTCGGCCCTGGCGCCGCCTGCACCAGCCGCGAGGTCTTGGGTATCGGCGTGCCGCAGGTGACGGCGACCGTCGACTGCGCCGCCGCGCGCGACCAGCACTACCGGGAGACGGGCCGCTACGTACCGATCATCACCGACGGCGGCATCTCTGGTGGTGGCGACCTGTGCAAGGCCTTCGCCGCCGGCGCCGACGCCGTCATGCTGGGCTCGATCCTCGCCGGAACCGCCGAAGCACCCGGACGCGGCCACCACTGGGGCATGGCTACGCCCCACGCCGAGCTGCCGCGCGGCACCCGCGTGACCGTCGGCGTGACCTCAACCATCGAGAAGGTGCTCTTCGGACCGACGTCGCGCACCGACGGCCGGGAGAACCTCGTCGGGGCGCTGCGGACGGCCATGGGCGTCTGCGGAGCACGGACCATCCGCGACTTCCACCAGACGGAAATGGTCATCGCGCCCGCCATCAAGACCGAGGGCAAGGCGTTCCAGATAGCGCAGGCGTAGGGCCTACCGCTCCACATACAGCGCGCGGTCAAGGCCCGCTAGGTCCGGCCTGACCTCGATTCGCGCCTCTGGGAACGCCGTCGTTGCGGCTGCCTGCAGCGCTTCTCCCTGCGTGTCGCCGATCTCGCACACCAGCAGCGATCGCTGCTTCATCGTGCCAGGCGCCTGGGCCAGAAGGCGCAGGATCAGCTCCGTTCCCGACGGACCGCCAACGAGAGCGCCCTTTGGCTCGTAGCGGTTGATCTCGGGCGCCAGGCCCTCCCAGTCGCGGGCGCTGACGTACGGCAGGTTGGCGACGATGACGTCGGCGGGATGCCGCAGCGGCGTCAGGAGATCGCCCTGCACGAAGGCGACGCGGTCCGCGACACCGTGGCGGCCGGCGTTCTCGCGCGCGAGGCGCAACGCATCGGACGACGTGTCGATAGCGACGACACTAGCGTCGGCGCGGTTCGCGGCGAGCGCAACGGCCAGAGCGCCGTTCCCCGTCCCGACGTCGACCACCAGCGGGGTCTGCGCCAGGCGCGGGTGACGTTCGAGCCATTGAAGCGCGACATCCACCAGAAGCTCGGTCTCCGGTCTAGGTATGAGGGCGGCGGGCGAGCACAGGAGGTCGAGGCCGTAGAACTCGCGGTGGCCGGTGATGTAGGCCGTCGGCTCCCGCCGCAGCCGCCTTGCCAGCAGTTCCTCGAACTGCGCCACGGTCGCGGACGGCAGATCATCGTGCAGCATCGCCAGCAGGTGAGCGCGGTCGGCACCGAGGCCGAGCGCGTGGCGTAGGAGCACGTCGGCTTCGAGGTCAGGATCGTCGATGCCGGCGTCGCGCAACTGGCTCGCGGCGTCCCTCAGAGCGGCGCCGGCCGTGGCGCCCGTCATGGAGCCCCCGCTATCCGCCGCCCGTCAGGCTCAGGCGGCGCTCTCTTGCAGCAGCTTCGCCTGCTCGGCTGTCGCCACGGCATCGATGAGATCGTCGATATCGCCGTCGAGGACGTCCGGCAGACCGTGGACTGTGAGACCGATGCGGTGGTCGGTCACGCGGTCCTGAGGGAAGTTGTAGGTGCGGATCTTGCCACCGCGCTCGCCGGTGCCGACCTGGGCGCGGCGTGCCTCGGTGACCTCCTGCTCCTGCTCCTGCTTCTTCATGCTCAGCAGGCGCGCGCGCAGCACCGCCATCGCCTTGGTGCGGTTCTTGAGCTGCGACCGCTCGTCCTGGCAGACCACCACCAGGCCCGTCGGCAGATGGGTCAGGCGCACCGCCGTCGCGACCTTGTTGACGTTCTGCCCGCCCGCGCTCCCCGCGTGGAAGATGTCCACCCGCAGGTCCTTGTCGTCAATGTCGACCTCGACCTCGTCGGCCTCGGGCAGCACGGCGACGGTCGCCGCCGACGTGTGGATGCGGCCCTTGGCCTCTGTGGCGGGCACGCGCTGCACGCGATGACCACCGCTCTCGTACTTCAGACGCGAGTACGCGCCCTGGCCGTGAACCTCGAAGATCACTTCCTTCAGCCCCCCGATGCCGATCTCGCTGGCCGACAGCACCTCAACGCGCCAGCCCTGGCGGTCGGCATAGCGCGAGTACATGCGGAAGATGTCGGCCGCCCAGAGCGCCGCCTCGTCGCCGCCCTCTCCCGCGCGCACTTCGACGATTACGTCGCGCTCGTCGTGTGGGTCTTTCGGCAGCAGCGCGCGCTTGATGCTCACCTCAAGCCCTTGGAGCTTTGCGGTGAGGGCCTCGACCTCTTCGCGCGCCAGCTCCGCCAGCTCGGGATCGCCCTCGTTCACCACGGCGCGCGCGTCTTCAAGGCCTTTCTGCGCCGCCCTGTACTCGCGGTAGAGGCCCACGACCTCCTCGATGGCCGCCCGCTCCTTCGCGAGTTCGGTCATCTTCTCGTAGTCAGCCGCGACCTCCGGCCGCCCCATCTCGGCGGTCAGGCTCTCGTATTTCTCCTCCAGCGAGCGCAGCCGCTCCCACATGATTTCGCGCCCTCCAACGCAGAGCGAAACCCTTCCGGGGAAGGGCTCTGCGAGCAGTATACCACCGGTGCGATTGGCGTCAGGGGCCCAGAGTGACGTAGGCCGTGCCCTGCGACAGGAGGACGAAGAGCACCCCAAGGGCAATGTATGGCGCGTAGGGCATGGGCGCGCCCCGCGACCGCATGCGGAAGATGAGGAATCCAGCGGCGACCAGACCCCCCGCCAGCGCCATCACCACCAGCGCGTAGATGACTTTCGTCAAGCCCAGCGCGAAACCGGCGAACGCCGCCAGCTTGGCGTCGCCCATGCCCATGCCCGTGGTGAACAACGCCGGGATCAGCAGGAGGCCGCCGGCCGCCAGGCCTCCGGCCACCACGTCCAG